>JADLCC010000170.1 GCA_020847425.1 Saprospiraceae bacterium | reverse complement strand
TAACCACGAAAGAGGCCATGAATCCCTCAATTACAACACCCCCGCAGACCTCTATTTCGGAAAAAAAGTACCATTCATTCCAACTAAATATTCAACCCTGCTGGTTTAAGAATGGGGGGAACCTCATTGTGGGCGTATCAGACTTCGCTTGCCAGGGATGTGGAAAGCGCGAAAGTGAAGTGCAGGTGTGAGTATTGGGGACGTAACAATTAATTTTGCAACCTAAATTATGCCAGGCAAAATACCAGATACTATTTGGGTATTCCGGATCGTCCATTACACGAACCTGGAGTACATTCTCCAGCATGGGATGTTTACAAAACAGCACCCCCAGCAGGACCCGGATTATGTGGTAATTGGCGACAATCAGCTCATAGGTCAGCGGCATGATTATCCGGTAGGAATAGAGGGTATGGGCAACCTGGGTGATTATGTACCATTTTACTTCGGCCCATTGTCGGTCATGTTGCTCAATATCAAAACAGGACACCGGGGTGTTACGAAACGTTCTCAGCGGGAGATCGTCTACGTTTGCTGCAAAATGGAGGCTTTTGAGCAAAAAGAGCTTTCCTTTGTTTTTACTGATGGGCATGCTAAAGATCGACTCACCAGTTTTTTTTCAAACCGGAATGACCTCAAAGAAGTGGATTGGGATGTCGTAAAGAGCCGGTATTGGAATAATACCCCAGAAGATGATACTCGACAGCGCCGGAAACAAGCTGAATTTTTGGTACAGGATCATGTCCCACCAGATTGTATCGGCGCTATTGTTGTTTATGACCAGGAAATGTTGGATTTTGCCGCCGAAATCATGCAGCGCCTGGATTTAAGCATTCCAACTCAAATCGATTCTAAAGGCAATTTCTACTACTGATGATCCGCTATTTGCAAGGAAACCTGCTCGATGCGCCAGTCGAAGCGCTGGTTAACACCGTCAACACTGTCGGTGTGATGGGGAAAGGTATTGCCCTGCAATTCAAAGAAGCATACCCGGAAAACTTCCGATTTTACCAGCACGCTTGCAAAAATGGTACGTTGGAACCCGGTGGTATTTTGGCATTCAAGGAACAAACGCTGAACGGGGAACGGCTTATCGTTAATTTCGCAACGAAGAAAGAGTGGTATCGAAGGTCAAGTTACGCGTGGATTGAATCAGGGTTAAAAACGCTGGCATGGCTTATTCCGGAGTGGGGCATTCACAGTATAGCCCTACCGCCTTTAGGCTGTGGAAATGGAGGCCTGGACTGGAACAAGGTCAAAACCATGATTGAGGAGCACCTCCACCCTGTGAAAGAAGTTGATATTCTGGTATATGAGCCCAACGAAGCGGTTAAAAGGTTGCTTCAAAATCAAAATCAACCAAAGCCAGTTCATTTGACTCCGGCGAGAGCGATGTTACTGTATGCAATGTATTTCTATGAATCATTGGGCGAAGCGCCGAATCTTTTTGTAGCGAATAAGCTGGCCTGGTTTCTTCAACGGATGGGTGAGCCGCTCCGGCTTGATTTTAAACCCCATATTTATGGCCCTTACGCGGTGCAAGTGGGGCATGTATTGTATGCATTGAATGGTAAATACCTCAAAGGACTTGAACAACAACAAGCAAAGCCATTCGAGACGCTTCAATTACAATATGACAGGTTTGAAGAAGTTAAAAACTATGTCGAAAAGGAACTCAGCATAGAACAACGGACACGTTTGGATAATTTAACGCGGCTTATCGACGGGTTTCAATCCTCCTGGTCGTTGGAGGTCCTGGCTTCCGTTGATTATTTACAAAAGGAGGGTCCGGAAAAAACGTTGGATGAGATTTTTAAGGCTATGCAAGAGTGGAATCCACGTAAAAAACGGCTGATCCAGGAAAAGCATATTAAAATTGCCACCCAGCGTTTGAAGGAATACCGGGATGGCTTGATGTAAGCCATCAGCGGCACTTCGTGATACAGATATTGTCTGACAATAGTAGAGGTCTTGGGGTAGAATTGGCGCTGAATTTCACCAATGTGGCATTAACTTTGCCAACCTGTTGAAAATCAGCACGCCAATGTAAACGAACCGCCAACCCGCCCATGCCCTTCAATGAACTAAACTCCGTTGAACACTACATCATCCGCGAACTGTCCGGCGTTAATCTCAACGCCACCGGCCAGGTACAGGAGTCGGCGCCTGCTTATGGCAGCGGCCTGCGCTGGCAATACCTGGCCGCCGATCAACTGCCACGCGAAATCACCGAAGTGTTGGTGGAACCGGAACTAAAAAAGGCGCTCGTCCGCATTAATCCGGAAATCGCTGCCCAGCCGGATCGAGCAGAAGAAGTGATCCACAAACTTCGGGCAGTGTTGCTCACGGTGAATCAGGTGGGCTTGGTGCGGGCCAACGAAGATTTCGCCCGCTGGCTGAAAGGCGAAGTTACCATGCCGTTTGGCAAAGACGGCACCCACGTGCCGGTGCACCTGATTGATTTCGACCAGCCGAAAAACAATACCTACCACCTGACCAATCAATTCAAAATCCGAGCCCGTGAAACCAAAATACCGGATATTGTCTTATTCATCAACGGTATTCCAGTGGTGGTGGGTGAGGCTAAAACACCGGTGCGCCCGGCGGTGTCCTGGCTCGACGGCGCGTTCGAAATCCACGACGTATACGAAAATACAGTGCCGGCCTTGTTCGTGCCTACTATTTTGAATTTCGCCACCGAGGGCAAGGAATTCCGCTACGGCGCTGTGCGCACATCGCTGGAATTCTGGTGTCCCTGGCGCCTGGAAGACGAGCGCAGCGATCTGGCGCTCGTGGCCGGCCTACAGGACGTGGGCAAACAAATGACCAACCTGCTCAAACCGCAGACTTTGCTGGATATCCTCCAACACTTCACGATATACGCCACCAACAGCAAAAAACGCAAAATCAAGGTAGTGGCGCGTTACCAACAATATGAAGGCGCCAACGCAATCGTTCAACGGGTGCAGGACGGGCAGATCAAAAAAGGGCTGATCTGGCATTTTCAGGGTTCCGGCAAGTCGCTGCTCATGGTGTTTGCCGCCCAAAAACTCCGGAAAATGCAGGCGTTGAAAAGTCCGACGGTTATTATAGTGGTGGACCGTATTGACCTGGACACCCAGATATCTGGCACCTTCTCCGCCGCCGATGTGCCTAACTTAGTCAATGCCGACAGCATCAGCGCCCTGCACGACCTGCTGGAGCGCGATACCCGCAAGATCATCATCACAATGGTGCACAAGTTCAAGGACGCCTATCCGGACATGAACCTGCGTGACAATATTATTTTGATGGTGGACGAAGCGCACCGTACCCAGGAAGGCGATCTGGGGCGGAAAATGCGGGCGGCCCTGCCCAACGCTTTTCTTTTCGGCCTCACCGGAACGCCCATCAACCGGGCCGATAAAAATACCTTCTGGGCCTTCGGCGCCGAACAAGACGCCAGCGGCTACCTGAGCCGCTATACCTTCCAGGACAGCATCCGCGACCAACAGACCCTACCCCTGCATTTCGAGCCGCGCCTGCCCAATGTGCATATTGACAAAGACAGCCTCGACATCGCCTTCAATGAAATGGCCAACGACCTGAGTGAATCGGACCGCAATCTGCTCAGCCAAAAGGCAGCGAAAATGTCGGTGTTCCTCAAGTCGCCGGAACGCGTACGCACCATCGTTGCAGATATCGTCAAACACTTTCAGGAACACGTGGAGCCACAGGGTTTTAAGGCCATGATCGTCACGCCCGACCGGGAAGCCTGTGTACAATACAAACGCGAATTGGATCAACTCCTGGTAGAAGCGTGCAGCGCGGTGGTTATTTCCAGTTCCGCCAACGACACCTTCGAGTTCAAACAGGAATGGAGCATTGATAAAGACAAGCAGGAAAAAATCGTCGAGCAGTTCAACGACGCCCAATCGCCGCTGCAATTTCTCATCGTCACGGCCAAGTTGCTCACCGGCTTCGATGCCCCCATCCTCCAAACGCTGTACCTCGATAAATCGCTGAAGGATCACACCTTGCTTCAGGCGATCTGCCGCACCAACCGGCTTTTCCCGAACAAAACCTTCGGGCGGATCGTAGACTATTTCGGCGTGTTCGACGACACCGCGCAAGCCTTGGCTTTCGACGAGGAAAGCGTGAAATCGGTGGTAACCAATTTGCAGGAAATGCGGGACATGTTGCCGGTGCTCGTGGAAAAAGCCCAGGGCCATTTCCCGGATGTTGACCGCAACATCGAAGGATTTGAAGGATTGAGCCTGGCGCAAGACTGCCTCCACAACAATGAAAAACGGGACGCTTTTGCCCTCGACTATGTGAACCTGTCCAAGGTATGGGAGTCTCTCAGCCCGGACGCCGTACTAAACCCGCATCAGCATGATTATAAGTGGCTGAGCCAGGTGTACACCTCCGTCCGCCCGGCGACCGACGATCACGGCCGCTTGCTTTGGCATGCGCTGGGCGCCCAAACCACGGCCCTCATTCACGAACACATCCACGTCGACGGTATTTCCGATGACATGGAGGAGGTGGTGCTCAATGCCGAGGTGATCGACGACCTAATGCACAAAAAAGACCCGAGGGATGCCGATAAACTGGTTCGGATTTTGATCAGCCGGTTCAAGGGACATCCGGGTAATCCAACCTTCAAAAAACTCAGCGAACGCCTTGACGCGGTGCGCCTGAAAGCCGAACAGGGATTGATCAGCAGTATTGATTTCATTAAGGAACTCTGCCAAATCGCTAAAGAAACCCTGGAAGCGGAACGGGATGTGTTCACACCCGAAGAACGAAAATCAGCCAAGACTGCGTTGACTGAATTGTTCCTGGAATTAAAAACAGACCAAACGCCGGCTGTGGTGGAACGTATCGTGAATGATATCGACGCCATCGTGAAAATCGTGCGTTTCCCTGGGTGGCAAACAACCGTGGCAGGCGAGCGGGAGGTACAGAAATCGCTGCGCAAGACCTTGCTGAAGTATCAATTGCACAAGGAGGAGGCGTTGTTTGAGAAGGCGTATGGGTATATAAAGGAGTATTACTGATAGTGCCTTGTCCCGAATCCCCCCCGCCCGCGTTAACCCCACGTTAAGATTTCCTTCAAAAAAATTGGTTCTAAATAATTGATAGCCAATATCTTATTGCTTGGTCGAAATTTAGTTGGTACAGAATTTAGTACAACAATATTTTTTCTCAATGACCCATTTTTAGGGCTTGTTGGTGGATGACCCTTCCATCCTGCGAATACGGCAAGGTCTTTTCTGTTGCAGTAATTTTGTACACTGAGGGCTCTTGAGTGAGGGAGGATTTTAGATAGACGACTCGCTTGAAAGAAGAAATATAGCGGCCGGCAGAGCAAAAGGCGCAATATCTACGCTAGTTTAAAACAAAATGTTTTTAAAATTGAGCGAGCGGGTTATATTTGCCGTTATCTTGAAAAAGGAACCGGTTACTCATGAAATCGACTAAGGCTGTCAAAGTATGCATCCGGCTCAGGCTCATTTTACTTGCCAAGAGCAGTAGCCACATCGTTGAGGCCCAACAAGTTGACCAGGTCGATGCTGGGAAAGCGGACAATAACACGCAGGTAAACACTAACGACCAGTCCCAATTGATCCAGCCGCTTTAACTCCGGATAGTCGACAAAGGCCTGCGCACAGGCTAACTTGAGCATATATACTTGATTGGTACTCAACTCGGCCGGATACTGTTGCAAGACGAAATTGTAGAGTTGTTCCACTTCTTCTTCGGTCGGCTCACCGCGCAGTTCTAAACCTTGGGTTTTTCCCAAGTATTTCTCCCCCTCTCCCGTGATACGCCACAACGGATTGACATTGGCATCATTCAGTAGCCGCTCCAGGTGCTCCAGGCGCAAGTTTCCTTTCCCTTCTCCCTTGAGAATATGCGAATAGTACGATGCCTCAATGCCCATCAAATCTGCCATTTGGGCCTTACTTAGGCTCAAATCCCGCCGAATTTCTTCCAACCTGTCTGTTTTCATACCACGTAAAGGGTAATTTTTGAAATAATCTCAAATAATTTGAGATAAACTCAATTTTTATTTACTTTTGCCCCTAACAAACCACAAATCAAAACGCAAAGAACGCAAAAAAGGAATGAGCAAACCCACTGATCTCGTTCAACTGCGCCTGGAACTTCGGGCAAAGTTCCGGCAAGAATATGGCTCGGTCTCTGCCTTTTGCAGGGAACGGGGCATCTCGCCGGAATGGCTTCGATTGGTATTTGCGTGGAGGTATGAGGGGTATGATTTGCTGATTGAAGCCGCCGAATTTCTAAGCCGGTTCAAGACCGAAAAACAGGCGCAACGGCTGCAAAAACAGCACTATTTGGCCGAAAAGGTAGCCAATTTGCCGCTCTAATTCAAACAATTTGAGTAAAAATTTAATGCAACCAATTATACGCGACGTATGATCTCTCTCAGTCCACAGGAACTTCAGCAGTTGGAAACACAAATAAACGAGGTCGTGATGAATGTGATCGGCAAGGCCGGAGGTATCCTTTCGGGTATGGCCGTCAGCCCGCACTGGATCAGCCACAGCGATGCGTTGCAAAAACTGGGCTGGCCAAAGATCCTGCTGAAGAGAGGCGTGGAATTGGGCCACCTGCACCCCATCGTCATTCCCGGTACCGGCGGTACGCAGTACGACCTGGAGGAACTGATGCGCTATAAGCATTTTCTGATGGACGAGCGGCGCGAAAGCCGGCTCCACCCGCATTACATATCCAATTTTCTGGCACAATCAAAACCCGACACGCATGTACATTCTGACAATCAAGGCAAACGACCTGCTAAAAGAGGACTTCCTCGTCGCAACGCCTAATCCATTGCGCGACCCCAAGGACTGGGACGGTTTCGTCGACCTCCGCTTGGAAGAACGAACCAAGGAGACGGCCGTGGCAAAAGCCATCGAAATGGCCGCGAAGTACCGGTTGGAATATTGGGAACTGAATCAACTGGTACATGTGGTGGGCTGTCACTTTTAGTGAACAGCCATTTTTTTGCCCGGACTGTTGCATACAGGGGGCATAAGTGCGACCAACAGCAAAACGCTCATACCGGCGGTCTCGTCATTTGACTGGGCCGCCACTTTTCTCCATTCCTTATGACGGCATCCAAGTCGAACTCCCGCCCCATGCCGATTGCTTGGGAGCCGGAACACCACACCCTGCAACGGATCCTGAACCTCGACCTAAACCTGCGCCGGGAAGAACTCAAAGACGCCCTCCTGGACTACGAGGATGCGCACCCGGGCAACAACCTGGTGGGCAGCAAGGTGTACGAATTCCTGCGACACTGCCAGAACATCGTCTGGAAACAACTGGCTGAACTGGCCACGTCAAATCCGGCAGAATACGAACGCTGGCGCGCCGGCCAGCGCGGCCACTGGCCCTTGCAGACCAACAACGTCGCCCACGGGATGCTGCTGCGGCTTTCGGAAGGCCGGCGGGCGCAATTGCACGAAGTGGGCGCCGCCATTGAGCGCACCCCATCCGGGATGCCGGTGATTTCTGATAATATTCGTCGCACGGTACAAAACTGGCGCCGCAAGACGACGGCTGCCTGGGTCACACAAAGCGGCGACACGCTGAACGGTTTTCCATTCTTCCTGTCCTGGACACGCCTCAACCGTGCCGGCGAACCCGATCCCAAAGGCCGGGGCAACGTGATCGGCCTGGTCAATATGCGTTGGATTTTCGGCCCGGAATGGTCAGATGCCAGCGGCGAAAATGCGACCGATTCCGAGCCCAATGCGGCGGGACAACGGGAAAAAATTTCCACAATTCCCCCAATAATTAAAACCGTTGAAAAAAAGAAGAAGGAAGAGGAATGGCTTTCCGCTGGCGCGGAAGACGTTTTTTTTCGGTCGGCAAAGCCGACAGCACCGGGGGTGAAAACCGCCCAACAGCAAGGAACGCCCTCCGGCAATTCCGGGCAAATTTTTGAGCAAAAAAATATTTCGGCTCCCCCGTCCCCCGCGTCCAGCGGGGGCGGCGCGCTGGCACGGGCGGCTGTGCTGTGGCAATTCCTGTTGGCACGGATTTACCTGCCACTTTTGGGGACTGGTCGGATCCGGCATAGTTCTGAAAATGCCTACTTGAAGGATTATTTCATGTCCTACACCGCTGGCAACTGCGTGGAATTGCTGGTTGAAAACCTGCACTCGGCCCGAAATGCGGGCGATGCCACCCTCGAAGAGGCCGAAATGCGGCTGCGGGATGCCATCGAATGCCAGGCCAAATACCTGGAAGACAACCCTGAAACCTGGGTATTAACACCCGAAAAGTTCCTGCGGCCCGATCGCCCACACGGCACCCTGCTAAGCGCCCTGCGGCTGTTCGTGAAAGAAGCGCATACCCCGCAAATTCCGCCCGAAAACCCGGGGAACGAATCCGCCCGCGAGCGCAAAAACCGGTTGTATGCCCGGTTGCTTTCCCTAGGCGCCAACCGCACCCATCCCGGCACCTTCTCCCGTTGGTATTCCGAATACGGCCCGCAGCACCTGGAGGCCTGCATGACCTACATGGCCCAACAAGCCGAACGCCGGCGCCAGGCTGGTAAACCGCCCAAACGCGAATTCGACAGCAACCGGGGCGGCGCCTCAGCCTATTTCGCCAGCCTGATCGCCCGTTTCGATAGCCAGGGCGTACAACGGGAGTTGGAATTAGCCGAACGGCAAAAAATCAAAAATGCGCTCTGGGAAAAGGTCTTTGCCATGCAAGCCAAGCAGACTTCGCCCGAAATAGAACAGCTCCGGGCAGATATGTCGGCGATCTACCACCGCATGTGCGCAGAGCCGGATTTCCGCGACGCTACCCTGCGCGACACCAACGCTTTTTTCCAAATGCGGATCGAGAACTACACCACGCCGACCTTCATCGTGCTGGCACACCACGTCCTTCAACAGCAAAGCAACTGATCATGCAGACCGCTACCGCCACCCGCCGTCCGCCCCGCAAACGCCGCAAAACCCGCTGGCACTACGGCCCGGAATCCGAGTTCAAAATGCTGGTGTTCGCCGGCGACCGCTGGCTCGCGCCGCTGTACTCGCACGACGTACCCAACAAGGCCATCTCCCGGGGAACGCGGGCCGAATTCTCCCAGGCGCAAAAGATCGAGCGGCTACAGCAGTTGTTCGCCAAAGGCGGTACCCGGGGAAATGCCTTCAGCCCGTTGGCCGTCACCTTTGCGGTGATTTTGCCCAACTTTGGGAAAATGACCGACGCGGTGGCGCGCTGGTCGCCGCATTCCGATTGGCAAGCCGCGCAGCGAAAAACGCCCTCTTCTCTTCCGAAATGCGAGTGGCGCTTGTGGTTGGCCGGCAGCCCGAATTACACGTTTCGGGCCGATCCCCAATGCGGCGAGTTCCGGCAATTTGCGACGGATTTTGCGGCGAGTAAGTCGGATTTAGTTGCCCGCTTTGCCGATCCGGGATCCGGCGAATTGCCGCATTCTTTCTTAGTCGCGGCTTTCCTGGGCGAAGTTGCCCGACGATTGCAAGCCAAACAGAAATACGCCCGCGCCTATATCTATCACGGCGAATCCACACAACCTGTTTTGCGTGTCGATCTGGCTTCCGGCCGCTTATGTGGCATCGGCCAGGGCGGCGGCTGGGTCTCACCCGAATTTTTCTTTACGCTTTAATCCCACCTGAGCCATGCGCGACCAACGGCCCAACTCTTCCCGCGAATACCCGACGAGCATGCGGCAACAGCCGGCCCAAATGCGGGAAGATGCCGGCATGGCGCAAAATGTTTTTGGCAAAATCCCGCCGCAGGCCTTGCCCCTGGAAGAAGCCGTCTTGGGCGCGCTGATGATTGACCGGGAAGCGATGAACATGGTCTCGGATTTGCTGACGCCCGAGTCGTTTTACACGCCTGCGCACCAAGTGATTTATCAGGCGATACTGCGGCTGCACGAGCGGCAAAATCCGGTGGATTTGCTGACCGTGACAGAGGAACTGCGCAAATGCGGCGAATTGGAAATCGCTGGCGGCAGTTATTACTTGGTGGAACTGACCAACCGTGTGGCATCAGCGGCTAACATCGAGTACCATAGCCGCATTATTCAGCAAAAATACATCCAGCGGCAGATCATCGCCACTGGCGCCAAGATGGTGAAGGAGGGTTTCGAAGACACCATCGACTGCTTCGAGGCACTGCAACACGCGGAGCAGGGTTTGTTTGCCATTACCCAAAATACGCTGTCCCGCTCCAGTACCAAGGTGGCGTCTCTAGCCTTTTCGACCCTCAAGCAGATCGAGCAAAATGCCCTGAAAGCACGCGTCGGCAATGGCATTACTGGTGTAACCTCTGGCATTGCGGAAATAGATGCCCTGACCGGCGGTTGGCACGACTCCGACCTGGTGATCCTCGCCGCCCGGCCAGGCATGGGTAAAACCGGTTTTGCGCTTTCGGTGGCGATAAATGCGGCGAAATGCGGTATTCCCGTCGCATTTTTCAGTTTGGAAATGGCCAATATGCAATTGGTCATGCGTATGATGGCCATGTTGGGCGAGGTCAACGGTCAGAAAATGCGGGATGGCAAACTATCGGACGAGGATTTGTTGGTCCTGGCCGGAGCCGCTGAACAATTGCATAATCTGCCTATCTATCTGGACGACACCCCCGGCATCAGCATCCCGGAAATGCGGGCCAAATGCCGGCGACTCAAGCGGCAACACGATATTCAATTGGTCATAGTGGATTACCTGCAATTGATGGCCCTCACACCCGGCGGCCTGGAAAATAAAAACCCCAACCGCGAACAGGAAGTATCCGGTATCAGCCGGGCCTTGAAGGGCCTGGCCAAGGAACTGAACGTGCCCGTGATTGCCCTCTCGCAATTGAGTCGGGCTGTGGAAACCCGTGGAGGCGCCAAGCGCCCGCAACTCTCTGACCTGCGTGACAGCGGAGCGGTGGAGCAGGATGCGGACATCGTATCCTTCATCTACCGGCCCGAATACTACGGCATCCTGGAGGATGAAGCCGGTGAATCGCTCAAGGGCATTGCCGAGATGATCTTCGCCAAAAACCGGCACGGCGATACCGATACCCTAAAAGTGAAATTTGAAAAACAATTCACCCGCTTTTCGACGCTGGAAAACTACCCGGATTTTTTTGCTCCTACAGTTGCAAATACAGGTCATAAGCAAAATAACACGCCCAATAATCCTGTGTGTTTGGACGGTGGCGCTGCATTTCCCAATACGTCACAGCTCTACACCGGAGTAAAACCGACCAGCCGCAACGATCAGGACATTCCATTTTAAAACATCCCAAACTATGACACTACTCCTGGAACAACACCCGGCGGGCCTGCACGTCGCCCGCGCACACGAAGTGCCGGATTATTCCGGCGCGACAGTGCTAAAACGCCGCATTATCCGACACAAGGCGCCGCATTTCAATCCAACCGGCCACATTTCCCTGCACGTGTTGGACTGGATCGGTCGCGCTCAACTCAAACCCGTCGTGCCTTGTGAATGGCTGCGCACGGCGCAGATCAAACTTGCTTTGTGCTGCAACCCCTATCCCAGCGGTCCCGGCGACCGATGGCTTCTGTGCCGGCCCGACGGCGTAGCCTGCTTTACGGCGGCTTCGCCAGAAATCGCCCGCCTGCATTTCTATTCCATCACCGGTGGCCTTCAGGCTGCCTAAAACTCCCTGCTATGACCAACCATAAAAAAACACCGCATTACGCCGTGTCCTGGTGGCTTTGGAACGGCGAAACCTTTGAACGCCACGAACTGGAAGTGGAAGCCGTGGAGATCGCCAAATGCGGCAAGTACCGCTTTTTCCGGATCGCAAATGCGGTGAATAACCCAAAACCCGGCCGCGAATGGCTTATTGCCGAGGGCGGTACCGGGTATGTGCTGGCTTATGGCCCGGATGCGCAGACCGTACTCAAAGTGGCGCGTGGGCGCTTTCAGTTTGAAAAGGAAGGGATTCGGGAGGCGGATGTGACTTGTTTTATTCAGGGGCATTTGAACTCCTTGCAACGACACGTAGGCCACTTACCGCATTTTCAACTTCCCGCGCCGCATAAGAACATCACTCCGATCCTTCAAGCGGGAGAAATGCTCCTCGCCCAACTCATCTGAATTGCTATGACTTGCATCTCGAAAAATGCGGCGAAATCGCCGGATTTCCTGCTTATCGACTTGTTTTGCGGCGCCGGCGGTACTTCCACCGGCGCCGAGAAAAGCGGCGTTTGTAAAGTAATCGCCGCAATCAACCACGATCCGCTGGCGATTAAAAGCCACGCAGCCAATCACCAGGGCGTATTGCACCTGACCGAAGATATCCTCCAGGCTGACATTACGCCGATTCAAAATGCGGTCAATTATTGGAAAATGCGGTACCCCGACGCCGCATTGGTATTATGGGCCAGTTTGGAATGCACTAATTTTTCCAATGCGAAGGGCGGTTTGCCCCGCGATGCGGATTCCCGCGCACTCGCCGACGGCCTGTTCCGGTATATCGACGCATTGCAGCCGGATTATCTGTTCATCGAGAATGTGGAAGAGTTCATGGCGTGGGGGCCTTGTATTCCCAAGGTTATTCAATGCAAGGACGGCGATTACTGCCCGCTTCACTTCGACCGGAAAAAAGGCAAAATGCGGCCCTACCTGGTTCCGGAAAGCCGCAAATCCGGCAAGGACTATGTGCGCTGGGTAAAAAAGGTACAGTCGCTCGGCTACTATCACGACTGGCGTTTGCTAAATGCGGCGAATTTCGGTGGCGTGACCATCCGGGAGCGGTATTTCGGCGCATTTTGGCGGCCCGGCGCCGCATTTTCGTGGCCGGAACCTACACACGTAAAACGTCCGGCCAGCGGCAACTTGTTCCAGGAAAAACTGACACCCTGGAGATCGGTAGCCGAGGTGTTGGATTTCCTGGATTTAGGCCGCAGCATTTTCGAGCGCAAAAAGCCGCTGGTGGATCGCACTTTGCAGCGAATTCTGTCGGGTTTGCGGAAATACCATACAAAGCCGTCCGTGATGACCTGTAACTCGCCCGGTTATTGTACCGGCGTCGATCAGCCGGTGGGCGCCGTCACCACCGCCGGTCACAAGGCGCTAATAACGCCCATGCTGCAATCGTACTTCGGCAACGGCCAGTGTTCGTCGGTCAAACAACCGGCCCCCACCTGCACGACGAAAGACCGCATGGCCTTAGTCTGTCCGATTTCATGGATAGACCGGAATTTCATCAGCGGGCGCTCGCAGAGCGTTGCCGAGCCGGCGGGTAGCCTACTCACGGTGCCGAAGATGAATCTGTGTACCGCATTCCTGGTCAACCCGCAATTTCAAAGTGCCGGAAGCCCGGTCAGCGCCCCGGCTCCCACCATCATAGCCCGGCAAAAGTCTTATCCCCTCTCCCTGGCAACACCGGTACTGAATGGTCCATCAAAATGGCAGGAACAACCCGTCGATTCCCCGGTAATGCGGGAACTAAAGGCATTCATGCAGGCACATGGCATTGCCGACATTTACATGCGGATGTTGAAAGTGATCGAATTGAAACGTATCCAGGGCTTTCCCGACCACTATGTTTTATACGGTCCGCAGCACGAGCAAAAGAAATTCATCGGAAACAGTGTCGAGACCGGTGTGGTAAAAGCCTGGTTTCAGGCGATGTCGGAAGCAAAGCAAGCGAAGCTTCAAAAAGCGGTAGCATAGGTGTTTGATGAAACTTGGGTATAAAAAAGGCATGTATGATAAAATCGTAGTAAATAATCAAAAATAATGCACATATTTGCAACGAAATTTTAAACCACAAAACACTTCACCCATGAAAAACCTGTTTATCCTTCTGCCCTTGCTGTGCCTGACCTTATCGCTGAACGCACAGCAACTGCAACCCGCCACCGTTAAAGCCGTCCATGACGGCGACAGTTACAAACTCTCTTTCGCAAATGCTCAGGAACCCGATAGCGCCGTTTGGGTGCGCCTCTACGGTGTAGATGCACCTGAAGTGCGTTTTCCGGGTGTTATTCCCTTCGACCAACCCTACGGCCGCGCAGCAGCCGACAGTGTGCGCCAACTCATCAAAGGCCAAACCGTTTTTGTCAAGTACCGGTATTCCGATGTGTACAAGCGCCCGGTATGTGAAATTTTCTTCCCTGTAAAAAATCCGGAGCAGACGACCGATACGCTCGATCTCGCGCAGCATATCGTCTCCAAAGGCTGGGCTTGGTACCGGACGGAGCAGAAAAATACGAAAGTGAATAGCCTGATGAAAAAGATTCAGGCTTATGCGAAGGAGCAGAAGGTTGGGCTTTGGGGGTTGCCGGGGCGGGCTGTTAGGCCGGAGACGTTTCGGAGGAGGTTCAGGGTGAAAATATTGAATGTGAAACTTTAATGCTGTTGTATTGGGCAAAGAGTTTGGGTACGCCTCTATGATGTGTGCGCTTAAGCGCGCTTTTTCCGAACGTGATTTTGTAAATCCCTACGGCTGCACCGCAGCCGATAGCGCCCGCCAACTCATCAAAGGCCAACCGGTGCTCGTCAAATACCAGTATTCCGATGTGTACAAGCGCCCGGTATGTGAAATTATCTTCACCGCAAAAAATCCGGGACAAACAACCGATACGCTCGATTTGGCGCAGTATATCGTCTCCAAAGGCTGGGCCTCGTACCGGACGGGGCAGAAAAACGCGAGGGCGAATAGCCTGATGAAAAAGATTCAGGCGTATGCGAAGGAGCAGAAGATTGGGCTCTGGGGGGAGAAGGGACGGGCGGTTAGGCCGGAAACGTTTCGGAAGAGGTTCCGGAAGAAGTAAATTGTTATATTGGCACTATGTTGCGAAATACAACCAGGACCTAGTGGCACAGTACAAAGCCTAGTGGTACGATTTTCAAGTGAGATATAAGTTTTCTACCTTGCTTCGAAAAATTGACTTATCCCCATACCGAAGAGTCCTCGCATAGTAGTTAGCGAACTTCAAACCAGCATACTGGAACGAATAAGCCGTCAAACGACCTCAAGTATTCGCGAAATTGAACGGAGCCGAATGCTGTTGGAAATGAACAAAGGTAGCGCGAATACGAAAGTGGCAAAATCCTTGGGTGTTACTCAAGAACAGGCCAAACGTTGGCGTTTGCGGTGGATTTCCTACGGTGAGGCGTTTTCAGCCATTGAAACAAAGGGTGGGGATCATTTCAGCCGGGATATGGAACGAAAGATACGGGAGTGCTTGGCAGACGCGCCCCGAAGCGGAGCGCCATTTATTTTTACGGCGGAGCAATATTGCCAAATCATCGCCATTGCTCTTGAAGCCCCGGTGGAAAGCGGGCGTCCAATAAGCGAGTGGACGCCGAGGGAAATAGCCGACAAGGCTGCGAAGCGTGGCATTGTGAGCAGCATCAGCAAGTCGCAAGTGCGGCTTTTTTTAAAAGGAGAGCGACGTAAAGCCGCACAAAACGGAAGGGTGGATGAACCCGGGCTGCACACCCGAAGAACTTAGGGCAGGATGTTCGCGTATTTGTGAAGTCTACCTGCAAGCACCCCAGAAATGGGAAATGGAAGGTGTCAAAACAATCAGCGTAGATGAAAAAACAGGCATTCAGGCACTGGAAAGAAATGCTCCTGATCTGCCGCTGGATTATGGCAAGACCCGCAAGCGGGAGTTCGAGTACACCCGGCACGGCACCCAATGCCTGATTGCAAACTGGGATGTTGTCAAGGGCGGGATACTTTGTCCAACGATAGGGGAAACCCGAAATGAAGAGGATTTCCAACAACATCTCCAAAAGACCGCAGAAAGCGACCCGGCCATCAAAAAATGGTGCATCGTTTTGGACAACCTCAACACCCACCAATCAGAAGCAATGGTTCGCTGGATTGCAGCAATTATTGGCACCGAAAAAGCAGACCTGGGTAAAAAAGGGAAAGACGGAATCCTCAAAAATATGGAAACAAGAGCCGCTTTTTTGACGGACCCCACGCACCCGGTTTACTTTGTCTACACGCCAAAGCATTGTTCATGGCTCAACCAAGTGGAAATTTGGTTTGGCATACTCACTAAAAGATTACTCCGGTTTGGAAACTTCACCTCCATACAAGACCTCAAAGAACAAATTGAACATTTTATCGAATACTTCAATAAAACAATGGCGAAACCTTTCAAATGGACTTACAATGGAAAACCACTTTGCCAATAAAACTTATATCTCACTTGAAAATCGTACCACTAGAGTTATTTTTCGTATGTATCTAAAGACTGAAGGGATGTTCGGCGAGGAGCCGCCTATACCCATCTTTTTATTTGAGAAAATTGCCAGTAACTTCACCTAAATTCCCATCGTAGCGGCGAATATTCTCCAGTTGGAATAGTGACGATTTTTGAGGTTTTATCTTTTTCTCGGCGCTGGTGATCCAGAAAAAGCAGATGCTTAAAAATATGTATTTTTGTACTTGATTTTTTCGTTCCGAGGTACTTTTTCTCCCCTTCGTCACTCCTATGAAGCGAAACATTCCCCATTCCCCCAGCGACGATCAGTTGATCGCCGACATTCGGGCCGGCGGCCGGCAGCGCCAAGCCACCTGGAAGCATATTTACCAAAACTGGCGCAGCGATCTGGCCGGGTCGGTATTTGAGATGGGCGGCACCCGGAAAGAGGCCGATGAAACATTGTCAAAAACGATGGCGCGGGTGGATCGTTTGGCTAAGGCCAATACCATACACCTGAAAGCCGATGGTTTCAAAGGCTATTTGTGTCGTTGCGTAGTGGATGAAGCGCTGGTGTCGCTTTTAAAAAAAGAGGAAGACAGTACTGACGAACGCGCGGTTGCGTACATCCGCAAGCACTGGCGCGAAAAACTAACCGCTCCCGTCAGTAACGCGCTGCAAACTGCAGAAGCGGTTTTTACAGCCGGTGTGGAACGGATGCGGCGACGTATCTTAAACATGGAAAAAATATTTGAACTGCAAGAATGGCATATTCTGAAACATTTGCAGGACGAAACCCTGCTCGCAGCCGTAGAGATGGGCGGCGTGTGGGAGCGTTTGGCGCTAACTCACATCCAGACAAACCTGGTGGGCGGTATCGCTCATTATGTATTAAATAATAAGGGAACCAAGCAAGATGCAGAGGATGTGTGCCTCATCGCGGCGTCCCATTTTCACAACCAATTGATCAACAAAAGCGGCGTTTTTTTGGAAAAAACGCTGGAAAAATACCTGTACAGAATAGGGCAAAATGAATGGGGCAAAATGGCTGAAAAGCGGCAGCGAGCAATTGACACACAAAATGAATGGGGAGGACAAATTCAGCGGGAAGAACGAACACGGCTGAACCATTTGGAAGAGCGCAATCCACCGGCACTCCACACTCCCGTCGATGGCGCTTCAAGCATGGTGGAGGCTTGCGCCGAAAGACTCAAAGATCACCTCAAAACAACCTATCTGCTGCATTTGGAAGGCTATTCAAACAAGGAGATCGTCGATCAATTGAAACTCGATGAACAAACTGTGAAGAACCACAAGGTTCAAGCCAAAGACCTCGTCGAGAAGTGCATGTATGCCCAAAAACTCGCCGAGCCGCTCAAAACGATTTACCTCCTCCACGTGGACGGCATGAAAGACAGCGAGATCGCCAAAAAGATGAAACTGGAGGAGCAAGACGTGCGTACTTACCGGGAGGAGGCCGAACGTCGCGTCTGTACCCAAAAACTTGCCGAGCCGCTCAAAACGATTTATATGCTCCACCTGGACGGCACGAAAGACAGCGAGATTGCCCAAAAACTGAAACTCGACGAGCAGGCCGTCCGCGCTTACCGGGAGGAGGCCGAAAAACATGTGAAATCTTGCCTGGTAGCAGCCAAGAAAAACAAAACCTAACTTTTCTTCAAAAAATGACACCGCAATATACAAACGACACCATCAGCGCCTGGCTCGACAACACCCTCTCCGATGAAGAAGCCGCCGATTTCGAGACGCAATTAGACTCCGACACCGCACTCCGGGAGCGCGTGGAACGGCTCAAGCGCGAGCGGGCCGAACAGCGCGACGAGGCTGCCGCAAAATACAGGAAACAGTTCGTTGAGTGGGAGCAGGAAAACAAACCGGGAGGGGACGCAAGGACATTGCGGGGATGGATAAAATGGGCGGCAGCGGCCTTTATGGTTGGCGTACTATTTTGGACTGGAAGGATGGCGTACCAGGATTACCGGCAAGGGCAGCAGCAGGCAGACATTGTTGCGCAACAACGCGAGAACTCCATCAAGCAGGCAGCGTTCGTCAAAGATTCGATCCGGCAGGCGCAAGAGCAGCAGCGCAGGGATTCGCTGGCTGCGCTGCAACCGCTTGTAAAGGAAACAGGCAAATCGCCCGTACCCCTTCCCGACCGTTTTCTGGTCGCCGCTGGGGCGATGGCTGCGCTGCCAAAATCTGAGATGGAGGACACCCTCCGGAACATTGCCATTCTTCTCAAAAAAAGGAACTCTACGGCAGCATCCGACGAGCCTCCTTGGGAAACAGCCTTCTATGCTTTTCGATACGACGAAGCGCACAAGATATTGGACACTTTGCCACCTGGCCGCGCCACTGCCCCGGTTTGCCAGGCGCTGATCAAAATCTACCACTATGGCACCCGGAAGGAGTGCGCCAATGCCAGTAACATGCTGTCAGCCATTGAGCGGCAACCGTCTTTTATGATGGATATTCATCACTTTATGACCCGCGAGGAGTTTGCCCAGCACCAAGCGATGGCGCTTGCCAAATCGGGGCATTTGACCGAAGCAGCGGAGGTGTTGCGAAAGTACCCGAATGCGGCCAAGCCATTTTTGAGGTAAGCGGCAATGCGCTGTTGTGTCAAAATGTCTGACATAAAATTGTCTGCTACGGATTATTTTATACCAGACATTTTGACACAACAGCGCATGAAAGCCCTCCGTTATTTCCCTTGCGAAATGTGTACCATACCGTTGCCAAGACAGAGCAGGCTACCCCAGCGTTCCGGTGAATGACCTTTCTTCAGGGCCGCGATCTTGGCCTGTTGCAAGGAGTATGCAGCGGTGTGCCCCTTTTTGAACTGCTCAAAGAAGTCTTTCATGATCGGGGCATTTTCCGTGTCATACACACGTTCGATAGCGCTGACAAGGGTGGGGCAGCCCAGAAAAGCAAAGGCCCGGCTGATGTTGGCCTGCCCTTCACCCCGCAACAAGCGCCCCCATGCGGTGTTGCACGCGCCCATGAAGATCAGTCTCGCCTGTACTGGCCTAATCTTGTAAATATCTTCCACCGTCAAACTCTGCTCCTGGGAAAAAACTAATTTATATTCCATGGGCGATTGTTCCGGTGCAATGCAGCCGTGCATTACCACGAGCGCAATGTCGGCTGCCCGCAGGTTGGCTTTGAATTGTTCAGGAGTCGCTGATGGGGTCAGTTTTGCGCCCTTGCCCCAGGCCTTCACCACTTGACTGGCGGTGTCGCACATGTCGGGCAAATCCTCCAGGGGTTTGCCTCCAAGGGCGCAAGTGACCGGCTGAATACCGTAGTTGGCGGTGAAAGCCTCCAGGCCCGGCCCCCGTTCTCCTTCCTGCCGGAGGACTTCTTTGTAAGGCAACCGCAGCGCGTTGAGGGAGTAGGGGTAGGAGGTCGCGCAGTCTTCGATCAGATAACGATAGTTGCCTGAATCGGGTAGTTGCTGCCGGGCCAGCAGGTCGAAATTCACCCGCCAGAGCACATTGTCGCGCACGATGGCGAAATGCTTAATGGAAGGCTTAAATTTTTTCAACAATTCTTGGTCCAGCAGTATGGCCCGCAGCTGGACCGAAGCTTTCCAGAAATCATCAAGGGTTGTTGGACGATTTCGATCGCTCAGGTTTTGGAGCGCATCTGCGTACGCTTCCGCTTGTCGCTTCCATTTGGGAAATGGTTCAAAAAAATGTACCCCTGCCTCGGTGCGCGTGACCCAGATGACCAAACTCCTGTTGTTCGGTACCAGCACATACTCCAACAGCGCGGTGCTGTCGTCCAGCAGGCTTTGGGTCAGCGCAAGGGGGACTTTTGCCACGGTGTCGTTAGGTATGCCAATGTTGGGGTTCAGCGTAGATTGGCGGAGGTAGTTCCAGAGGGTAAAGTTTTTGCCCTGATCGGCCATAACAAGGGCGCGGGAAAGGTAGTCGGGCTGCTTGGTGGAATCGTAAAGTTCGGCGGCGACAACAGCGCCGTAGGAGAAAGCCTGCCCGAACGTGCCGGAAGCCAGTTCGACTGAAGCGCGGTCCCTGCTGTCGCCCACCCTGGATTGCATGTCGCGGAGTATGTCGCCTGCCGTTTCGAGGTCTACCAGACTTTGTTTCAAATAGTCGCGATCGCGATGGCCGGTGACGTGCAAGTAGCGCAGCGCAGCGGCTTTTATCATAAAGGCTCCCAGAATAAAGGTGTTATAAGCATTTTTAGGGAGCCCCGACGCTCCCTCTATTGTTGTTGCGGTGCAGCCAAGGATATTCATTCCTTTAACAATGTGTTGCAGTCCGTCTTCACGCTGCCCGTTCAGCACGGTGGCCCAGCCCAACATGACGCGGGCCAGGCCCTCCTGATAGGTGTTCTGCAAAGCATTAAAGGTCTCGACGGCCCGGGTGAGGTGAACGGCCGCCCGGACAGGATCTTGTGGCATTGCGTAAAGGCAGGCGCGGCCGATCGTAAAATCGAAGACAGCCGGAATATCGGGTCGTTTATACGCTTCATCAATACGGTCGTAATCGGCCAGTCCGGCGTCGTAGAGGGCTATTGCATTTTTATAGTGCGCATTGGCCGCTTCGCTTTCCCCGACCAAGCGCAGGCTGTCGGCCATGCATATCCAGGCTACGCCGGTGGTGTAGGGCAGGTACAGCACGAAGGAAGGATCTTGGTTTTTGGCTGCCAGGCTGAGCGTATTGTAGGTGGTCTTGGCATCCCTGGTTCTGTTCAGGCCTTCTGTACACCGTCCGCAGTTGGCGAACAGGAAGGATAGATTGGCTTCGGTGCGGGCCACAGCGAGCCGGTTATTGCATTTTTCGTAGCAGATGAGCGCCGTGTCGGCCGCTCGCTTCGACCGCATAAAATCGAACTGGAAATTGGCGAAGTTGATGTGTTCCATCTCCCAGGCCGAGCCGAGCAAGTCTAAAAAGAGGCTGTCCTGGTATGGCGCGACAATGTAGCCTTTGATTGCGTCAATGTCTTTCTGTGCTCCAGCCAGATTTCCCTGCGCGATGAAGTCGTTGGAGCGGAAGTACAGCAGAGCGCTCAACAAAAAGGTCGTCTGGCTGTCGGTGGGCGGTTGTAGCCAATGGATGGCCTGGTTCAGATGAGCGCTCATCTCTGTAGAGAGACTGCCGTTTGGGTTCTGGGAGAAAGGGGTCTGGAGGGTGTCCATCAGCCGAGTGATTTTTTCAGTCGTCCACTGGGCGTGGGCCCCGGCTGATGCCAAGCAGAGAATCAGGAGCAGGAAAAAACGTGTTTTTTTCATGTGTGAAGTGTTTTTTAAGAGCATGAGAGCGGTTTCAGCGGCAAAAGGTACCTGGAATATTTTTTTTGAGAAAAAAAGAAGAGAAATAAACCGCTGCGGTACTTTTCGTCAAACGGCGCACTCTGTAAAGGAAACGCAACTGCCACAACGTATGCCCTTCCGCTCCCTCTTGCTTTCCGTTCTGATGTGCGCCATCCTGCCGGCTTCGCCCGTCAGTGCGCAGCAGCCCGCTGCTTCATCTGGCCTGTCGCCTTGCAAAGGCAGCCCGCTCGACTCGCGTGTTCGGGTAGCGATGGGCGATGCCCAGGTGTCGACGCCTGGCGTCAGTCAATTGGCAGCCAATCAATTGTGTCTGATGCTCAGCGATGCGCTGACCGAGACCAGTTGCTTCCGGGTGCTCAAGCGCAACCCTGTGCCGGAGTGGCCTATGACCGAAGTCCCCGCTGCTATTACTCCCCAGTTTCTAGTGACGATCTGTCTGGCCGAGTTCAACCGGCGAGCGGTGGACAGGAAGAGCAGTTTCTCCCTGCTAAGACGGACCGGCAGTGGCTTGACGGAACTGACGAAGGCCCACATCAGCTTTCGGGTCTCTGTAATCTACATCCCCACAGCCGCGATATTGTACTCCGGTGACTTCGAAGGCGACGCGACAGAGGCAGGCAAGGGTACGGACGACGACTCGGTTTTCAAAACCAGGGCAATGCGCGAAGCGGCCCGCAAGGCCGTGCTTGACACGGCGGCTTGGCTGGTGTCGGAACTCGATACGTTGCGAGCCGCTGCCAGTGGCGGGGAACCACGCCATGCGACACAAACGGCATTGCAGATTTCCGGAGCCGATACCATAGGCCTCGACCGTATCGGGCAGGCATTGCGCGCGCTGCCAGGCGTACAATCCGTGCAGCAAAACCTGAGTGGCGACTTTGCCCGGTTCGATGTGCTGCATACTTGTCCGGTGGACGACCTGTTCGTTGCGCTTGATAACGGGCAGTGTGGTACGCAGGTAAAAGTGACTGGGGTGCGGATCGAAGGAATCGTGAAATGAGGGAAATCTGCATTTTTTTCAAAATCTGAAGTATTTTTTTCTCCCAATACCACTCACCCATAACAAAGCAGAAATCAAAACCTGCTACGCCTATTTGATAAATTTTTCACATTCTTAAATATTACGTCATGCGCAAACTCTGTCTCATTGCCCTGCCCTGCCTTTTTTTTAGCACACTATCCAACGCCCAAGTAAGCGTAAAAGAGATTTTGAGAAAAGCAATTTTGCTGGTTGCCGCCATAGAAGAACAAGGGCATCAAATCTTGTTGGTGCAGCTCGACAACGTCAAGGCAGGCGGATCTTCATCCCAGACGTACCCACTTTCATCGGGCAGCACTTACATGATCGTAGCAATGGGCGATGAGCGGATAAAGGACATTGATCTGTGTGTTTACGACGCCGCAGGCGTCAAAATAAAATGTGATGCAGACGAAAAAAACGTAGCTATTGTCTCACTTGTTTCCAGTGAGAGCGACAGGTACAAGTTCACCGTGAAGCCGTTTGCGATGGAATCTGTCCAAGAGGGCTTTAAAGATAGCTTTAAAGATGGCTTTTTTGCGCTCATTGTAGCAAGGATGAAAGAGAAGTAAAGCGCAAGTTTTTCAAGCATTGCATCCCACTCAAGCATACTAACCTTTTCCTATGAAAAACAATCAACTTTTCTCCGCTACCGCAACAAATGTCCTCCCCACCATCATCGTGCCGGCGCTTTTGTTCTGCTGCGCTCCGGTGTTTGCGCAGCAGATCATTTTCTCCGACGATTTTGAGAGCGGAACCACTTTCAAATCCCAATGGACCCCCAGGCCTGGCGCAAACAAAGGGCTGGTCGCGATAGCAACAACGCTGGGCAATACCTACATACCCTGTAATGGCAATCAGGGGGTAGGTATGGGGCTTTCGGGCGACCTGAGCGGTACAACTACGTACAATTACCTTGATCTATCGCTCAACCTGGCAGGGAAGACCAATGTGACATTGTCGTTCTGGCTTAAAGATGCGGACAATGGCTACACGGAAAACGGCATCCTTTTCAGCAATGATGGCGGAATGACCTTCCCGGAATCAACCTTCTTTCAGTTTAAACCGGATGAATATGCTGATGATGTATGCGGGCAGTTTCCGCCAATTGATATCGCCAAAGCATCAGGGCTGGCATTAAACGGCACATTTGTCATCCGCTTCCGAAGCAAGCACTTCAAAGATTTCAATTCCGCCGGTGGCCGCGATGGTTTGATGATCGACGATGTGGTTGTCCGGGAATCCCCCGCGCAATACGCCCCAATTCCATTTACCGACGACTTTGAAACGCCAAGCCTCAAAAACAACTGGAGTTGGGTTGACCCGTATCGTTGCGGCGGAACGGTATCCGACCCTGGCCAGATTCGCCCGGATGGCGTGGTTGCGCCCTTGAGCAGTTTCGCTGGGGTGTCATTTCCACCCTACTCTGGAAATCAGGTGCTGGCGATGGGCCAGCGCCAGGATCCTGCGGCTAATACCCTATATGTTGCCAATGCGATTGACTTGCACTTGAATCTGCTGAACCGGCCTCAGGCAGAGTTGCGTTTTGCGTTGCAAGACTGGGGCGCTTATTACAATTCCAATAATCCGGCGGAAATCGGACTTTTTTTCAGTAACAACGGTGGACTTTCTTTTAAGAAGGTGTACGATTTTCCTTTCAATAAGTGGACCGACGACGTATGGGGCGAGTTGATGATTGACATAGACAAATTAGCCGCTGCGAACGGACTTTACCCGCTCTCGGATAAATTTGTCATTCGCTTTCAGGAGCGCTTCAACCGCGATTTTAACTTCGCCGGAGGCAGACAAGCCGTTTTGATTGACAATGTACGGGTGACGGCGCCGGATATCAAGTACGCCGGTGTTCCATTTTGCGACGGGTTCGAGGCGGGCTTGCCCGACCACTGGTATAGGGCGGATGCTTTTGTCAACGGCATGACCATCAGCAACCCCTCCTGGATTCGTCCGGATGCTTTGTTGGATGTGCTGTCGTCTTACGCCGGCATCAATTTCCCCGCACACGAGGGGGCGAAAGTGTTAGTCATGGGAATGCGCCAGGATCCCACAGACAACTCCTACTACGCGGTCAATGCCGCCGATCTTCGGGTGAATATGCAAGGTGTCAACGGCGCGAAATTAAACTTCTGGATGAGGGACTATAACGATAGCAATCAAGACGAAGACGGGGTATATTTTAGCAACAACGGTGGCGAGACGTTCAAGCAAGTCTATACGTTCAATCCCGCCGGCACAGATGATGTTTGGAAAAAATACACCCTCGACTTAGATGCGCTCTGCGCCCAAGTCGGTCTTCCCAAGTCCGCGACGTTCGTGATCCGTTTTCAACAACGCGGGAACCGCGATTTTTCCACAGCAGGAGGTTCACAGGGCTTCATCATCGACGAGGTTAGCGTGTGCGTTCCCCCTGCTTCCATCAATGTAACGGGTATGAACACATCGTGCGGCCAATCAAACGGCAGCGCTTCAGCGCCGGAAGGTTATACCGCATACCTGTGGAGCAATGGCAAAACAACAAAGGAAATCAGTGGCCTCGCCGCCGGTCTTACCGGTACGACTTACACCGTTACCGTCACCACATCAGAGGGCTGCGGTTGCACCGCTTCAGGTTCGGTGACGATTGGGGGCTCGTGCAGCCCGCCCGGCATTACTACTGTTGTTACAAACAATGCTTCCTGTGCCCAGCCCAATGGGAAAATCAGTCTGTTTACCACAAGCCTCTGTTCCCCATTGACGTATATTTGGAACAATGGATACACGGATAAAGACCTGACGGGCCTTCCGGCAGGCGCTTACACGGTCACGGTCACAGACGGTAAGGGCTGCTCATCCAGTACCAGCACTGTGGTGGGGCCCCCAACAGTCGCCACGCTCAGTTCGTCCGTCACACACACGACTTGCGGGTTGGCCAATGGCAAGATCACGGTTACCGCTCAAGGCGGGACTGCCGTCTCATCGTGGAAATGGGAGGGGGGCAATGCGAACAACGCGACCACTCCAACGATCAGTGGCCTTACATCTGGCATGTACACTGTCACCATGACGGATGTGAATACCTGCACCAGGGTCGCATCAGGCACCGTCAACAGTTCTCAAGCGGCGCCAAGCCCGGGCCTTGGCGCTGACACCACCCTTCAACAAGGCCAATCTACTATTTATCTGTGCGCAAAAGACTTGTCTAATGCGACCTATAAATGGGCACATGGCCCTACGACACGGTGTATTACTGTTCCGGCAGGGACATATACCGTCACTGTGACCGTCGACGGCTGCACCTCCTCCGATGATATTATTGTAAAAATGGCTTCTTCGGCACATGACCTGACGGGTATTTACAACATAATCCTCTCCCCTAACCCCACCGAACGCTACCTGCGTATCACGCTGGATGCTCGCGCCCAGGCAGAAATCCGGCGCTTGCAAATAGTTGGCCTCAATGGCCAATTACTGCACAGCGAGTCTGTTGCCGGCGCATCTCCGGTACTGGAAGTGTCTTTGGACAATCTACCGGCGGGTACTTACATGCTATTGCTCCGCTCTAAAACGGGCATCTGGAGCGGAACGATTATTAAAAAGTGAATGAAAGCGCTCGTGCCCCGAGGCAGCCACCTCGGGGTACATTTTTCATAAAATTTTTTTCAAACTAACATGAACGCGAAGCAAATTTTCCTTTCTGCATTTTTTATTGCCGGATGTATTTCAGCATCCCGCGCTCAACCCACCCTGAACGATTGCTCGGGCATGGCCTGTGAAAACGGCATTTTAGATCCCGCATTATGGAAGGGGGAATGGGGGAGACTTAAGGTATCGCCCAGCGGAGTGGTAACCTACCTTGAAACAAACTTCGGGCTTAGTCCAGACCATTTTAAAACGCACAAACCGTCAGACGGGTATGTAGTGGCCAATAAGCTCAACTGTGATAAAATATTATGTGTACCACAAGGCAAACCCATTTCTATTCAGATAGGCACTGATTACGGCAAGTATCGTTATGAACGGCTGAGTACCTCCTTCCTGGTTCAGCCGAATAGCACTATGCTGCAAGTACAGTTTGCAGTTGTAATGTATGATCCCAATGACCATACCCCTGCTCAAAAACCAAAGTTTCAATTTAAAATACGGGATAAAAATAATAATCCAATTCCTTGTGGGCAATACGAAGTAGTTGCCGGCGGTAATATTCCAGGCTTTCAAAACTGTGGTAATGTCCGTTATCGGAATTGGACAAGTGCTTCCATTGATTTGCGCGCCTATGCAGGTGAAGTAGTTACTATTGAGCTAGGTACTTACAACTGTGGGAAAGGCAACGCTAACCACTACGCGCTGGCACTTTTCACCATCGAATGCCTGCAAAGCGCAATAACCACCGTCAGCCCTTTCTGCCCCGGAGGGAGCAACGCCATCCAACTTGCTGCTCCTCCCGGGTTTACAAATTACCAATGGTCGACCGGGCAAACAGGGCAAGTCGTCACCATCCCTAATCCGATCCTTGGCGACACCGTATCCGTGTCGTTTCAGCCTTATTCCAGCCTGAGCCACGATTGTTTGCTGGAATTGGAATATCGAATACCCACTGCCACCGATTTGAATATCATTGAAAAACCTGCGGTTTCTTTTTGCGAAGGAAGCGCTGTGCTCCTCACAGGCATGGAAGTGAATGGAAGATATAGATGGAATACGGGCGATACGACTGCTTTCCTGGAGGTAAAAACGCCGGGAATTTACACCGTAGAGTACACATTTGAGACCTGTAAGTTTTATGATACCGTCCAAGTCAACCAGGTCGCCCTTCCCCGTTTTACATTGGAGCAGAAAAATGTGACTTGTCAGGGGCTAAACAACGGAGGACTCTGTGCCAAACCCATAAATGCCGGCACGATCACTTATCAATGGATCACAGGCGAAACCACACCTTGTATTGCTGCGTTGCCGCCCGGCGTTTATACGGTCACCCTGACTGAAGGCACGTTAGGATGCACCATGTCAGACAATGGTACGATCATCGAGCCAACTCAGTTGTCTGCCGAATCCCAAATCATTCGCTTGCCCAAATGCCGCGATTGGCTTGTCGGAACAGCCATAGCCACAACAACTGGTGGCACGCAACCCTACAGTATCCTCTGGTCGAATGGACAAACGGAAACCATAGCCTCCATTGAGCAGGAAGGCTCCTGCACAGTTACCGTAACCGATGTAAATGGCTGCACGGCCACCTCGGAGCTTGAAGTACAAACCTTGACTTTTACCGAAAAACACGAAGATAATTTCTGTTTTAAGGACAAAAAAGGATGGATTGAACTCGACCTCTCAGGCGGTATCGCGCCTTATCAAGCCAGATTATTCCCAGAGGATTTTCAAACAGGATTTGTTTTTAAAAACTTGTCTTCCGGCATTTATACCATTGAAATACAAGATGCTACAGGTTGTATCCAAACCCGTTCCATAGAAATCGCTGAACAACGCGTGGAGCCTTTCCAGATCGTCTTGCCTGCAAGCCTGAAGAGCAATATAGGCGATCCTATCGAAATCACGCCCGTTTTCAATTTCCCGACCAGCGGGTTCCAGTGGCTGGCTCCTGGTGTACAGAGTTACTGCGATGATTGTTCTGACCTTATCGGAACAGCTGTCAAAAGTGGCCTTATCCAACTCTTCGCAACAGACTTGTATGGCTGCACGGATACCGCAGAGATGTATTTAAATGTCAGCAAAGAGCGGGCTTTCTACGCGCCCAATGTTTTTTGCCCCGACGCGGCCCAGGTTGAAAACCAATACTGGCGTGTGTATCCGCGTGACAATCAGATCATCAGAATTGTTGCATTAAATATTTATGATCGTTGGGGCAACTGGCGGTTCGGGGCTAAAAACTGCTTTCCAAGCGACAAGGCTGCGGATTGGGACGGAGTAAACGCTCAACCAGGAGTGTACACTTGGACATTGGAACTGGAATATATAGATCACGAAATCGTAAGATACAATGGCGACCTGAGTTTAATTCAGTGTAACAGGCATTAATCTCAATTAGAATTTGATATGTCTTCTACATGCCGGGTATAAAGATATAAAGCCGCATTTCTAACATTTTTATAATGCGTTGCTGTGCGCATCATTTACTAAAGCACATGTCATAAAACAAAATACTATGAAACGTTTATTTATATATATTATTTATACATTTTGTGTTTTTTCAAAATGCATAGGGCAAGATGATTTATATTATGACCCAAGGGATGTACAAAATAATCTAATGAAAGAGGGAAATGCATCTGAAAGTTTTGCAGAAATGACCTTTAAGGAAGCGAATTATGATATTAGCGGCCGATGGATTAATATTAACGATAAATTAGATTGTATGGAAATAAATCGTAAAGCGCAGAAAATATTAATTAAAAATTGGCAGAGTCATACGTATAATAAAACTTTATATCAAAACGGCTTAAATGAATATAAACGGGGTAGCGTTAAGATGGTAGCCTTTTCTCCCAATCACATTAGAGTTTTTAGCAACAATTATTCTAAAGATTATTGGAAATATGATTTAGGTGGCCCAATATATTCTGTTAATGGATATAAGCCAGCTATATGCCAGAACGGTTGTAAAATTTTTGTAAGCCGTGATCTGCCAATAAATAATGTTGTCTATAACTTACTAAGTGATTCAGGATGTTTTGAATCTGCAAATGGCAAGTCGTATCTCGAAATTCAAACTGGCGAGGGAAAAATTCATTTTTGGGGAACCATGAGAAATGGTAAAATGGAAAGTGGCACCTTAGACCTTTCAGAGATTGGAGGGCACAAGGATAGTGGTATTTTTAATAGTTCTGGGAGACTACAAGGCAGAGGTAAAAGGATGTTTTCTAAAAACGATCTCTATATAGAATCGTATGAAGGGGAATTTGATGATGGAATGATAAGTGGTAATGGGGTTTTTAATTTTGAAATTGGTAATAAAAAAATTGAGATTCGAGGAAAATTTCAAAGCATAAATGCACTTGGTAAATGTGAATTAATTTCTTCCGATGGTGTATATTATTATGGTGAAATTGATAGTCTAAGGCCACATGGGTTTGGACGAATGATATATCCTGATGGCATTATTTATGAAGGGGATTTTGATCATGAAAGTCATGTTGGTAAAGCAAAATTGCTATATCCAAATGGAGCAAAATACGAAGGGTGTTTTAAAAATGATAAATTTAACGGCCTGGGTAGATTGATACTTAGAAATGGCATTGGAATAGAAGGGATCTTTTCTAATGGAAGCCCAAAAGGGAGTTGCTTTGTTTTATATCCTGACTCAACAAGCGAGATTCTTTATAGCGCTACGTGGAGTTCATTTGTTGAAAGGGTTGAGAGTTATAAAAAGAATGAAAACCCCAATGAAAACAATTTTTTCAACTATAATAAAAAAGATGATTTAAGCACCATGTTCATGATATTGTCATTTTTGGGCACAATTACAAACGAAGATACCAGCAGATTTCTTCAATATAAAGATACAAGTTTAGAAGAAATTCAGAAAATCCACCTTCACGATAAATATGAATATATGCCAAAAATTCGAGAATTCAAGGATAAATATGGCGAAGGGTCTCCCGAGTATTATGAAAGAATTAAATATCTACAAAATAGGGCTGGCGTTAATTGGTAAATGGCCTCTAATGGTCTCTACGGCCCGGGCCATCTTCCCTCGAACCCCCAACTCCTTTGCCGTTAACTCCCGTCCATAAAACCTACACAACCCCGCATAATACCCCACAGCCCGCCGAAAACATCGGCTCTCCTCCATCTTCCGATTCTTCAACCGCGCCACATCCGCCACCCGCGCTTTAAAACGCCCCATCGCTACACCGGGCGACAGCCGCTCCTCCGTCTTGCCCCAGCGGAAAACGATCACGGTTTTGGAGAGCCCTTCCAGATCACACTCCACCACAATCGAATCCGAATCAGGGTTCTGCATCGAAACAGTACCCACAACTGGGGCAGACGAGCGAACCAGCGTTTTTTTTTCAGGGCCACCGGGGGGCGCCGGCGGTTCGAGCGGTGTAGCGGCCGGATCCGGCTCGACGATAACCGGTGGCGTTACGGACAATGAACCCGATTGGTTATCCACCGGCGGTTTGAGAATCGTTCGCTCCAGTTTAGGCACCACGGCGGGCGCCTGTTCGGCCAGCAGTTCCTGCCGCTGCTTTTCTGCCCCTTCCAGGGCGGCTTGGAATGCGGCACGCTGGGCTTCGCTCAGTTGCGGGTCATTTACCCGGCGTTTAAAGGTTTTGATGTGTTCGTCCAATTCGGCGAGTGTCATATCAAACAAATTGAATGGTTGTTTCTAATTCCCGGATCAACAGGTCGATCTGGACTTTATCCCGGATGAAGTTCCGGGCGGCCAGCAGGTCATCTATTAAGGCCCGGATGAAGGTTTCGTCGATGATAAATTTGGCGCCCGGGGTCTGATTTCCAAGGCGTTTGTCCGGTCCGCCGCCCTCCCCTCCCGTCAGGTCAAAAAAAAACTGGGCCTGGTGTTTGTCCGCCGTCCAAAGGCCGCTGTTCTCGAACAATAGCCGGGCGGTTTTGAGCACCCGCAACGATTGGCGTACCTCGTTCAGGTCGCGGTGTTTCAGGGCGAGGTAGATCGCCATTTCGTTCACACCCTGGTTGTTGGTCACGAATTGGAATACTTCCTGGCAGAGATCAGTTTGCACCTTGGCCAGCAGGTCTTTTTTGGCCGCGTCGCGGATTTCATCCTCCGGCAGCCAGTCGTAGATTTTCGCCCGGACGGTCCACAGGGCGTTGTTCAGCCCGTTGCCGATGGTTTTGAAAATCTCGATCAGCGGGCTATCGCCGTCGGGGTGCTTTTCGTCGAATTTGAGTGCGCGGTACTGCCGCATCCCGTGGCAAATATGCCACAGAAACATCCCCGCTAAGTAAATCAGGAACATGCCGCTTTTGCGCGATTCCTTGCGCGACTCGTAGTCACTCAAGGCACGGGTGTTGGCCTGATCCACCTGGGTTTGTTGCCCGAGCAGCAGACTGCTTTGCTGTGCGGCAATGTCGGCCAGGGCTTTTTCTTTTTCGGCCAGGTTGCTGGTTTTGGGCAGGAACTCCGCTTTGCCTTCGCGGCGCTTTTTCTCCAGACCGGCCAGCTGCGCATTGATTTGCCGGGTTTCTACTTGCGCCCAGTTGGCTCCTACCCCGGCGAGGTGCTTCTTGCGCGATTCCAGCCGCCGCTTTTCTTTATTGATCTCGCTATCCACCTTCGTTCCCCATGCGGCGCGTTCGCGGTCTTCGGCGGCTTTTTCGGCGTTGCGGGCTTTTTCTGCCAGGCCCAGCACTTTATCGTGCGGAGCCGTGTCCACCACCTTTTCCTCCGGTTTGGCGGTCATACGTTCCACGGCTTCGTGGTTGCCTTCGCGGTTGACGATAAAATCCACGGTGCAAATCCCGGCGGTCAGACAGAGACACAGGATGCCGATCGTGATGTCCACTCCGGCCGCGCACTGATTTTCGAGGCTTTGTTTTTCCGCCCTGGGCAGGAAAGCGGCGGCGATCATCCGGGTGCTGAAATGCACCGACACGCCGTTGAGCCGTTGCACCACAAACGCGATGACCACAGCCACCCACAGTCCGATGCCGGGAAACTGCGGTTCCAGCATCTTTTTCATGCCGT
>JADLCC010000169.1 GCA_020847425.1 Saprospiraceae bacterium | reverse complement strand
TTCGGCTTCAATTTTCCGTTCCACCTGGTGCGCCACCTCGCGTAAAGCCAGTTCGCGAAGTTGCAGGATTTTTTCAGGCTGGAAGAAATTATTTAGCGCAATATCCACTTTATCAGGCGTATAGATGTGGCCTGCTTTTAGTCGAGCCACGAGTTCATCGGCTGTCAGGTCGATGTTGACCACCTCGTCGGCCAGTTGGAGGATACGATCGGGAATACGTTCGCGGATCTCCACGCCGGTGATGCTTTGCACATCTTCATTGATGCTTTCGAGGTGCTGGATATTCACGGCGCTGATGACGTTGATGCCTGCTTCGAGCAGTTCGATGACATCCTGCCAGCGTTTTTCGTTTTTGCTACCTTCGATGTTGGTGTGCGCCAGTTCGTCGACAATGACCACTTCCGGGTGCCGGTTAATGATGGCCTGCACATCCATTTCCTCCAGTTCCTTGCCTTTGTAAAACAGTTTCCTCCGGGGCAGAATAGGCAGGCCCTCGGTCAGTTTTTCGGTTTCTTTTCGTTTGTGCGTTTCCACATATCCGATTTGCACATCCACACCGTTTTGCAACAGTGCATGTGCCTCCTGTAGCATCCGATAGGTTTTACCCACACCGGCCGACATGCCGATGTACACCTTGAATTTTCCCCGTTTTGACCGTCGGATCAGGTCGAGGAATTGGTTGGCAGCATTGCTTATTTCCATGTGGTGGTATATTGATTCAGTATCTGCTTTGAGGGAGGGTTGAGGATGTTGAGATTGTTGAGGGTTGAGGGCCACACTTATGTGGACAATCCCATTCATTAGAGTGGCCCTCAACATTCTCAACTCTCAACAATCTCAACCAATTCTCAAAACCATACGGCAAATGCAGTGGTAACGACTGCATTTGATTGGCTTGCACTGTTGTCTTTTACAAAAATTTCATCCTGGCTGTTGTACAGTTTTCCTTCCAGGCGCCACACGGCATTCTTGTGTATCTGAACGTCCAGATTGGCCGAAACACCCAGGGTTTGAAAACCATTTTCCGTGCCTGTGGCTATGATGACGCCGTTTTCGTCGCTGTAATATTCCACCCGGCCAGCCAGTGCCACGCGGTCGTTGATGGTGTAGCGGGCTATCGCCACCGGACTGAACCAGAAATTCGGGTCCGCATCTGTTCTCGCATTTTCCTCCCAGCCGGTGTCGAATCCGAGCGTCAGCCCGAAATGATCGCTGCATTGGAAAATGCCGTAGAAATTGTGGAATGCGCGCCACAGGCGGGCATCATCGGGTTTGTCCGTGCCGAAAAAAGTGCTGCTGTTCAGCGTCACTTTGGCGTTGGGTTTGAAGGTGATTTGTGTGCCGCCGGAAAGCAGGGAATTGCCGGGCACGCGTTGAATCCGCTGCCAGCCGTTGAGGGTCAGTGCGCTCAGGAACCATTTCCCGTTCGGTGTGGTGTACGACAGTTTGGCGCCCGATTCGTAATACGGCGAGTTGTCGGCCAGGATACTGCGCGTCAGCGTCCAGCAATCTTTGCCTATGGCGCTCTCGAATCCGATGTGCGAACCGAAAATACCGGCATCCAGCCAGAGTTCCCGTTTTTTACTCAGTTTGACGCCTGCATTGGCTTCGTAAATATTTTGCAACGTACCGGGCTCGGCTGCTAGGTTGGCATTGGCGTAGGTGCCCGCCATGATGGCGATGTTACCCCGCATGCGTTGGGCGCCGACCGAGGCTTTCAAAAAGGCAATATTGAGGTTGAATTCGTTGTGCCGGTTGTGCGCATATACGAAGCCGGGGCGGTTGCCGTCGGCAGGCTCGTTCAGGTCGAAACCGTAGTAGGGCTCGGCATATCCGGAAAGGGAAATGCTGAGTTTGGAGGTGTCGATCTGTGCCTGGGAAATGTCTAAAGACAGGAGCATTAATGACAGGGGTAATATGATCCTTTTCATAACTAATTGTTTTTGAGTGTTTTGAGAGCACAATTGTGTGGTCTTTGTCTTAGCGTTGAAGTGACATCTGCGAGGTGCGAGCAGGTGTTATCTCAACGAGGAAGAGTTACCGTTTAATCTAGTTTCCGTGGAAACGCTACCGTTTCGAGATGTCACCTGCTCGTACCTCGCAGATGACACCTCTGCACTGGCCATTATTTCAATTGATCCAGCGCCAGGTTCAATTCCAGCACGTTCACGGTTGAAGTACCGAACAGTCCCAGCAAAGGACCTTCCGTGTTTTCATTTACCAATTGCCGCAGCCGGTCTTCGGAAAGCCCGCGCACTTTGGCGATTCTGGCCACCTGCACCAGAGCGCCTTGTGGCGAAAGGTGCGGATCGAGGCCCGAGCCCGAGGCAGTTACCAGTTCGCTGGGCACAGCACTTGCGCGGACGCCCGGGTTGTGCACCAGAAAGGTGTCGAGCCGGGCCTGTACGGTAGCCAGGTACTCGGGATTGGTGGGGCCTTTGTTGGAGCCGGCAGAACCGTCGGCATTGTAACCCACCGCCGACGGGCGCGACCAGAAGTAGCGGTCTTCACTGAAGTGCTGGCCGATGCGGTAGTAACCAACTTTGCGGCCATTGGCTTCTAGCACTTCACCTTTCCCGTCGTTCGGAGCGGCCAATTTACCGATGCCGAACATAGCCAGCGGGTAAGCCACTGCAAAAAGAAGGATGCAGCAGAGGGTGAGTTTCAACGTTGGCAAAATATATGATTTCATATTTTTTTCGTTATTTTTGTGGAAAATTTTCGAACAATGGTTCAGGCAACATTCACAATTTCGGCTGAAGATTTTAATGATGAGATTTTTGAAAAAATCAAAACCTATCTAAAAGGCCAGCAAGCATTTGTTACAATAAGTATTCAGAAAGAACCTTCTGCGTCTCCCAAAAAAGAGACACGTGAGGAATATTTTGAGAGATTAGACAAATCAATTGCTGAACTCGAACACGGCGAAAAAATGGTCTCATTTACAGTAGAAGAATTCGAAGAATTCGTCAAAAAGTAAGTCATGGCTCGCAGTATACAATTTACAGCTACCTGTTTCGAGGAATACATAAATTGGAGAATTCTTGATGATGACATAGTTGATCGAATTAATAAACTACTGATTGACATTTCACGAGATCCATTTAAAGGCATTGGGAAACCGGAACCTTTAAAGGGTAAATATGCCGGCTACTGGAGTCGTAGAATTACACAAGAACATCGACTGATCTATAAAATAGAAGCAGAAAATATCAAGGTGCTTAAATGTTATGGTCATTACGATGATTAGATAAACATCATTACAAGTAGGTCAATCAACTTAATCCCCAAAAACGGCACCACAACCCCTCCCAACCCATAAATAAATAGGTTTCGCCGCAACAAAGCCGATGCTCCGATCGGTTTGTATTCCACGCCTTTCAGTGCCAGCGGTATCAATGCCGGAATGATCAGGGCATTAAAAATAACCGCTGACAGAATAGCCGACTCCGGTGAATACAAGCGCATGATGTTCAGGTGTTGCAAAGCCGGAATACTCGCCATAAACAGTGCCGGAACAATAGCAAAATATTTGGCCACGTCGTTGGCAATACTGAAAGTGGTCAGCGTTCCCCTTGTCATCAGCAGTTGTTTCCCTATTTCCACGATCTCGATCAGTTTGGTCGGGTCATTATCCAGGTCCACCATATTACCGGCTTCCTTGGCGGCTTGAGTGCCGCTGTTCATGGCTACGCCTACGTCGGCTTGTGCCAGTGCGGGCGCGTCATTGGTGCCGTCGCCCATCATCGCCACGAGTTTACCTTGTTCCTGTTCGGCGCGGATGTAATTCATTTTATCTTCGGGTTTGGCCTCAGCAATGAAGTCATCCACACCTGCGACGTTTGCTATGTATTTGGCTGTCAGAGGATTATCTCCCGTGACCATCACCGTTTTTACACCCATGCGGCGCAGGCGCTCGAAACGTTCGCGGATGCCGGGTTTGATGATGTCCTGCAATTCGATCACACCCATTACTTTTTCGTTCAGCGCCACGACCAGCGGCGTGCCGCCCTGTTTGGCAATATCGGAAACCTGTGTTTCGGTGGCGGCAGGAAGGTCATTGCCTGCTTGGGTAGCGAGGTTGCGGATCGCGTCGAAAGCGCCTTTGCGGATGCGCATCCCATCCGGGAAATCCACGCCGCTGCTCCTGGTTTCTGCGGTAAATTTGATCATCCGCGCGCCGTCGATGCTCAGGCCCTGGGTGGCTTCTTTGCCCGCCAGTTCCACGATGGATTTGCCTTCCGGCGTTTCATCGGCTAGCGAGGAAAGCGCGGCGTAACGAATAAAATCGGCTTCTTTCACCCCCGCAGCAGGGTAAAAATGCGTGGCTTTGCGGTTGCCGATGGTGATGGTGCCCGTTTTGTCGAGCAACAACACATCGAGGTCGCCGGCCGTTTCCACCGCTTTACCTGATTTGGTGATGACATTGGCTCGCAAAGCACGGTCCATTCCCGCGATACCGATGGCGGATAGCAGGCCGCCGATCGTGGTCGGAATGAGACACACGAACAGCGAGACATAAGCCGCAATGGAAATCGGCGTATGGGCGTAATCGGCGAAAGGTTTGAGCGTCACGCACACGATCACAAACACAATGGTAAAACCGGCCAGCAGAATGGTCAATGCAATTTCATTCGGCGTTTTCTGCCGGCTGGCGCCTTCCACGAGGGCGATCATTTTATCCAGAAAACTTTCACCGGGCTGAACGCTCACGGTCACTACGATGCGGTCGGACAATACTTTTGTACCACCGGTTACGCTGGATTTGTCGCCGCCCGCTTCCCGGATCACCGGGGCAGATTCACCGGTAATGGCGCTTTCGTCGATCGTCGCCAGACCGTCTGTGATCTCTCCGTCGGTCGGGATAATATCCCCGGCTTCACAGACAAACTGGTCGCCGCGGCGGAGTGCAGAAGAGGAAATAATGGAAATATTTCCGTCGTTGCCCAGTTTTTTCGCCGGCGTGTCTTTCCGCGTTTTGCGCAGGCTTTCGGCCTGGGCTTTGCCCCGCGCTTCCGCGAAGGCTTCTGCGAAGTTGGCAAACAATACGGTAAGCAGCAAAAGCAGGAAAACCACAAAATTATAGCCGGGATGGCCCATCAGTGCTGTATCCGCACCTGTTTGCATGGATAGTATCGTCACCACCAGCATAATGGCGGTACCGATCTCGACGGTGAACATCACCGGATTCCGAAACATCTGGCGCGGGTCAAGTTTGACGACCGACTGCCACAAAGCAGCACGTATCAATTCGGGTTGAAACAAACCCTTTTTTTGTTTATCTTTCATGTTATGGTAAAGTTTATCAGGAATGAGGGATGAGGAACGAGGGATGAGGATTTGTGGGTAAGGAACGAATGTATTTTTCACATTCTTGAAAATCCTCATCCCTCATTCCTGTATTTTATATGTTCACAATGAAAAATACTCCGCAATCGGGCCTAATGCCAGCGCAGGGAAATACGACAGCGCTGTGAGGATAGCAATCACAGAAAATACCATCATACCGAAGGTTGCCGTATCCGTTTTCAGGGTACCCGCACTTTCCGGAATATATTTTTTGGATGCCAGCAAACCGGCTATGGCCACAGGCCCGATGATCGGGATAAAACGACCCAGGAGCAGCACGAAACCGGTGGCAATATTCCAGAACGGGTTGTTGTCGCCTAGACCCTCAAAACCTGAACCGTTGTTGGCGTTGGCGGAAGTCATTTCATACAGCATTTCCGAAAAACCGTGGAAACCGGGGTTGTTCAGCCAGGGCAGCGTCGGATCTTTTACCTGCATCCAGGCAGCCAGGGCCGTACCGCCCATGATGAGCAGCGGACTAAGCAATGCCGTGAGCATGGCGATTTTTACCTCGCGCGCTTCCACTTTTTTACCCATCAGTTCAGGGGTGCGACCGACCATCAGTCCGGCAATGAACACCGCTATGATCAAGTAAATAAAGAAGTTCAGCAGACCCACGCCTACGCCGCCATAGAAACCGTTGACCATCATGGCCAGCAATTCATTCATGCCCGAAAGCGGCATGGTGCTGTCGTGCATGGCGTTGACCGATCCGGTCGAAATGACCGTAGTCAGAATGCTCCAGTAGGCCGATAGTCCTGCGCCGAACCTGATCTCTTTCCCCTCCATCGCGCCGAGGCTCTGGTCTACGCCCATCGTTGTAAAGGCAGGATTACCTTTCATTTCAAAAATGATATTGGGAATGACCAGCATCAAAAATCCGCCGGTCATCACGCCGAATACCATCATGGCCAGTTTGCGGCGCTTCAGGTAAAAACCGAACGCGAACACCATGGCGAGCGGGATAATGAACTGGGCCACCATTTGTACCAGGGCTGTAAAATAGTTTGGGTTCTCTAGTGGATGTGCCGAGTTGGCGCCGTAAAAACCGCCGCCATTGGTACCGACGTGTTTAATGGCCACAAATGCAGCAACAGGCCCCCGGCTGACCTGCACGGTGTCGCCCTGCAAGCCCACAATGGTATCCTTGCCTTCGAAAGTCATCGGCGTGCCGTTGAACATCAAAAAGAGGGTCACCACAATGGAAATCGGCAGCAGAATGCGGGTGTTGGATTTCAGGAAATAGTTGTAAAAATTCCCCAGCGTTTTGGTCTGACGCTCCTTCAGTGCATTGAACAATACCGCAGCAGCAGCCATACCAGAAGCCGCGCTGACAAAATGCAGGAACATCAGCCAGATCTGGCCCAGGTAACTCAGACCTGTTTCTCCGCTGTAGTGTTGCAGGTTGCAGTTGACCACAAATGAAATGGTGGTGTTGAAGGCCAGATCAGGCGTCATAGAAGGGTTTCCGTCGGGATTGAGCGGCAACCAGGCCATATTCATCAGGATGAACATGGTCATCAAAAACCAGAGCATGTTGATGGTCAGCAGGGCTTTGAGGTGCTCTTTCCAGCCCATTTCGCGGCTGGTGTCGATGCCACTGACGCGGAAAAACAGTTGCTCGATAGGACCCAGGATGGGGTCTGTCCAGGTGCGTTCACCGCCGTACACTTTGGCGATGTAGCGACCCAGCGGCCAAGCCAGGACCAGTGTTATGAAAAAGGCGGCGAGAATGCCTGTAATTTCAGTATTCATGTGAATATGTGTTGAGAATGTTGAAGGGGTTGAGTTTGATGGTTTGAAGAGTTTGATGGTTTGAGGTGGCAACTCAAGACAGAAGTTGTCCCAATATTTCAACTCTCAACCCTCAACAGCCTTCAGAATTTTTCCGGTTTCAGCAACACGTACACGAGGTAGCCGAATACCAGGATGGAAATGATAAAAAGTGCAGTCATGGTGAAAGGGGCTTTAAATTTTTTCAAAGAAGTCGACAGTTCGGAAAAAGAGCCGGAAACAGATAAGTCCGGCGGCGATCAAAAGCAAAGTCATAGTCATGGTTGTCATTTTTATGCATCGGATCATTTGACCCGGGACAATACCAGACATGCCAAAAGGGATGCCTCCTTTTGGAAAAATCAAATTCAGATTTTTATGTAACTGATAATCAATATGATAGGGCGAAAAAGTCAACCCGGTGCACAGAAAGCATAGGCAAACAACCCTGCCAAAATGGTAGGGGGTTTTTCAAAATGGAAAGGTGGAAGGAGGATGACGACAACATTCAAAGTCCAAGGTTGTACTCCTCAATTTTCCGGTAAAGCGTCGTCAGCCCGATATTCAGCAGGCGGGCCGCTTCGGTTTTGTTGCCTTTGGTATGGTGTAAAGCCTTCTGGATCAGCATTTTTTCGGATAAGGAAAGGTCGAAAGAGGAGGCGCTTCCCGGTGTTTCAGTACCCGTATCAAACAGGATTTCTGCAGGCAACAGATCGACCGTAAGTGGGCCGGAAGCGAGAATAACCGCCCGCTCGATCACATTTTTCAATTCACGGATATTGCCTTTCCAGGGGTATTGCTGGATTTTTTCGAGAAAATCAGGTGTGAGTTCCGGCGCGGTGCGGTTCATTTTATCGGCAAAAAAACGGGCAAACCAGCTCGCCAACACAGGAATATCCTCTTTCCGGTCGCGCAGTGCCGGCAAGTGAATGCGGAACACCGACAGCCGGTAAAACAGGTCTGCGCGGAAATGACCCTCCTGGCTCTCCGCCAGCAGGTCGCGGTTGGTGGCAGCGATGATGCGCACATCCGTACGGATGGTTTTGGTGTCGCCTACGCGCATGAATTCGCCGGTTTCGAGTACCCGCAGGAGTTTGGCCTGGAGTTCCAGGGGCATTTCGCCGATTTCATCCAGGAACAAAGTGCCTTCATGGGCTTCTTCGAACAAGCCTTTTTTATCGCGGACGGCACCGGTGAAAGCGCCCACTTTGTGTCCGAACAATTCACTTTCCAGTATTTCGCGGCCCAGGGCGCTGCAATTGACGGCCACGAATGCTTTCGTCCTGCGGGGACTGTCCTGGTGAATAGCCTGCGCAAACACCTCTTTTCCGGTGCCTGTTTCGCCGGTGAGCAGCACTGTCGTGTCGGTTTGCGCTACTTTTTTAGCGAGATCGATGGCCTGCAGCAGTGTAGCTGAGTGGCCCAGCATGTTATCGAAATGGTATTTCCGGCCTACTTTTTCTTCCAGTTGCCGGATGCGGCGTTGCAGCAGCGCTTTTTCAGCAGCCCGGTTCACCACGGGCAGGATACGTTCATTGTCGTCGCCTTTGGTCAGGTAATCGAATGCCCCCTGCTGAATGGCTTTGACGCCGCCCGGAATAGTGCCGTAAGCGGTGAGCAGGATCACTTCGCTGGCGGGACGTATTTTTTTCAATTGCGGGATGAGTTCCACCCCGTTGGCGTCGGGCAGTTTTACATCGCAAAGAATCACCGGGAAATCCTCTTTTTCCAATACCCGCAGTGCCTCCCGGGCCGTACCAGCCTCCGTAACCTGGTAGTTTTCCAGGCTCAGTATGCGGGCCAGCAGGGAGCGCAGTTTGACTTCGTCGTCGATGAGCAGGAGCGGAATGGACCTGTATGGTGTTTCGTGTGTGGTGTGCTTTGCCCGGGGCAGGGCAGTTTAGTTCTGATTGTACATTGAAAATTGGTAATTGAACATTGAACATTTTTTGAAGTATGAATTAAAAATGTTCAATGTTCAATTACCAATTTTCAATGTCCAATTCTATAAGGACGGAACCTGACAACCCTGCTTTGCCTGGGCGAAGATAGTAGGTAGTCAGAAGTCGACAGTGCGAAGTCCGTATAAATTGCTATTGTTTTAAAATCCTGCTGTTGCGCAGCACCTTCCCATTTTCCAGCAATTGCGCCCAGTACACACCCACTGGCAAACTCCCGGAATCCAGCAATTCCGACACACCTTGCCGCAACGTGTACGACCTGCAAAGCCTGCCCTGCGCATCCGTGAACCGCAATTCATACCGTGCATTGGTAGGCACATCCATTTCCAGCAGCACTTCAATCCGTTCTGCAAAGGGGTTGGGGTAGAGCATAAATGCAAGATCGGATTGCAGTTCATCCGTTGCTACCTGCATATCTATGGTAAACGAAAACACCGCCAGGCAACCCAATGCATCCTGAACGGACACCTCGTATATGCCGGGTGTGAGGCCCCCAATGGCGCTACCAGTAGCGTTGTTGCTCCATTGAAAAGCATAGGGCGTTGTGCCTCCACTGATCTGTTGCAGACCTATAGCGCCATTGCCGCTGCCTGTATCGTGTTGAATATGAACACTATCCACGGAAATGAGCGCGCTGACCACCACTGTCGTTTGTATCAGACTATCGCAGCCGTTCGATGTCTGCAAAGTTGTCGAATACACACCTGAAATGCCGACCGTATGACCGTTGGGCAGGGTATGGGTATCACCCGCGCACAAATGTACCTGTAGTGTCGTCAGTGCGATTTCCGGGTAAATGCTCAGGCTGGTCTGAATAATGCTGTCGCAACCGGTAACACCCTGCACAGTGCTTTCATAAACGCCGGCATTACTTACGGTTTGCCCATCGGGCAGGGTGTAGTTTTCCCCCGAACAAATCGAAGCGGACGTGTAATTGATTTCACAATTCTCCCTGATGTGGAAAAAAGTGCGGTTGTAAAACCCCCGGATCCCCGTTGCCACAAAATCTTTGCCCTGGTTGCTGAGCGGTACGATACTGGTCAATGTTATATTAGTGATGTTATCCGGATTGGGTATTTTTTCATAACAAATTACCTGCAAAGGATGTGATTGCACCCTGTAAATCCTGGAAGTGGCATAGGCGCCGAACGGATTGGGCAAATTGGTGCGCACACCCGCCTGCAAATCGCCGTTTCCCAGCAAATGAATATCGTACCCTTCATCGCCCAACGCTTCGCCCCAAAGCAAGGAATCGACCGCTGCCCCGGTTGCGGCATTAAAAAGCATCAAAAAAGCGTCGCGGTTATCGTCGGATCGAACCCGACTGCCCACCACTACGGTTTCATTGGTAGCGGGCAGGTAGACGATGTTGCGCGCAGGTGTGATGGCAAACTGGCGCGCCCACAGCTGGTTCCCGTCGAGGTCGATTTTCAGCAAAATGGCGGTAGCGACAAAAGCCCGGTTGACCGGTATGATAAAACCGTCGCCGGTCGCCGTAATATCGTACGGTGCTTCAAAAAAACCGGTGTGGTACATTTTATCCCAAATGGGCTCCAGCATTTCCGACAACTTCGTCACGACGACATCCTGCGGGTTCAGTCCTCCGCCTACATTAACTGCGGCGGCCATGACGTAGGTCGTGCCGGTGCGCACAATACTCGGCTCTACGCGTTCATCGATGGTCGTAATGCCGTTTTGCGTAGCCGCACCGAATTTTTTTACGCCGATATTGGTATCCAGGTTGAGGTTGGCATCGGTTTTCAGGACTACCACTTTGATCAGAGAATCGTTGGGTGTCGTGCAATTGTCGCATTGGCCGACGGCGACAAAACCACCGTCGGGCGCTTCCACTAGGTCCCGGAATTTCGATTCGCCGCCAATGACCGGCCCGAATTTTTGAAAGGCCAGTTGCTGCCCCTCGCTGTTAAATTTCAGCAGATACGCTTCATTGTTCCATTCGCCGGCGACGACAAAATTTCCGTCTTGCGTAGCGATAATTTTATAGCCCCGGTTGATGTCGGTTTGCACGATGCCGTAGGGGAGGGTAAGGTTGTGGCACTGGGCGGCGAGTTGAAAGGTGTAAAAAACGGCAAAAAACAAGAGTACAAGTTGCTTTTTCATGGATCGTTTTGTTTGGTTGTGAAAATGGACAGGCGCCTGTGGTAGCATTTTTTTGTCCCGAACAAAGGTCGGCCCAACCACTCAACCGTGAAATCCCTGAAATAAGCCATTTTATCAAAATCACGGACTACCGGAAAACCGTGATAACCCAGCGTGACTTTTGTTACAATCGCCAACAGTTTCATAGATGTACCTTTGGTCAAATTATGACCCGTTCACTTCTCACCTCTCGCATCTCACTGCTCACTTCTTATGTCCAAACGTCGTGATTTTCTTCGCAACAGCCTGCTGGCCGGAATCGGCACAGGTCTTTCTCCTTTATCTGTCGCTGCCCAAACAAAAAGTGGAACGATTACGCCTGATGACGAAGCCGAAGCGCCCCGGCAATCAGGCACCCTGAGCCTGCTGCAAACCACCGACGTGCATTGTCAGATCCATCCGCACGACGAGTTGTTCTGGGAAAACGGACAAATGGTGTTTCGCAAAACCGCCGGGTACGCACAACTGGCGACCATGCTCGATAAAATCAGGAAACAAAACCCCAACACCTTTACCGTCGATACCGGCGATATGTTCCAGGGCAGCGAATTGTCGGTCAAAACGACCGGAAAAGCGCTGGTTCCGATCCTCAATGCCCTCGGATACGACCTGTATTTACCCGGCAACTGGGAAGTGATTTATTACAAAAAAGCCATGCAAACCCTGCTTGGCGGGCTTGACGCGCCCAAGGTTTGCGCCAATATGTTCCACGATGCCGGTGAGGGCAAAAAAGGCGAACTCATTTTCCCGCCTTATTACACCTGGTCGCGGCTGGGTGTAAAAATCGGTTTCCTCGGCTACACCGACCCGCTGGTGCCGCTGCGGCAATCGCCGAATTATTCCAAAGGCATCATTTACGGCAAACCGGAGGAAAACCTCGCCTGGTATGTCAATATCTTGCGCGAACAGGAGCAATGCGATATGGTGATCATCCTCGCGCACCTCGGCCTTTCTCAACAGATCCACCTGGCCAACCTGCCCGAATGTGAGGGCGTGCAGTATATTTTCGGTGGCGATACCCACGAACGGGTGCGGGAACCCATCGTTTGCAAATACGCCAAAGTGGTGGAACCCGGCGCTTTCGGCTCTTTTGTCGGCAGGCTCGACCTGGAAGTAAAAGACGGAAAAATTGTCGGCGAACGCTACGAATTGCTGGAAGTGGATGCCAAAAAGCACAAACCCAAACCGGCCGTAGCGCAACTGCTCAACAACCTGGAATCACCGTTCAAAGCAGATATCGAAACCATTCATGGGTACAGCACCGTGCCGCTGTACCGCTATTTTGTGATTGAAAACACCATCGACACCCTGATCCTGGATGCCCTGGACTGGCGGACGGATACGGATATTGTACTTTCCAACGGTTTCCGTTTTTGCCCGCCCCGCAACGTCGGGCCCGATGGCAGGGCGCCCATCACGGAAGGTTTTATTTACGATATGCTGCCCGTCGATTCGCAGATCCGCACCGCCAAAGTGAGCGGTCAGCAACTGCTGGACTGGCTGGAAAAAGAACTGAACAACGTTTTTGCCAAAGACGCATCCAAACGTTTCGGCGGCTGGGTGGTGAAGTTTAAAGGCATGAAGATGGAATTCCTGGCGTTCGGCGAACAGGGCAAACGCGTGCAAAAAGTCACCGTCGGCGACCAGCCGCTCGATCCGACGCGCCTCTACACAGTCTGCGCCTGCGAGCGCGACGGCGACCCGGACACCGTGCTGTGCCGGATTCCGCAGGTGAAAGAAGGGAAAAACACGCCGTATACCCTGCACCAGACGATGCGCGATTATTTAGCCGCTAATTCACCGGTTACGCCCACGCCGCAGGGGTATGCCAAAGCGCTGGACGCGCCGGCGACGCTGCTGACGCAGGTGACGGGGGTGGATTATCAGTTCAGGTAAGGTTTGGCAATCCAAAACAATGTCTACTTTTGGTGGTTCTACCGAATCACATAAAACATTGACATGCAGACCGATCCTACTCTCTTGCGCAAACTCGCCGACGAAAACGACGTCAAAATTTTGCCGGCCGGCCAAGTCGTGCTCAATTTCCAGGCATATATCAAAAGTATTCCGGTGGTGTTGCGCGGCCATATCAAGGTAGTGGGCGAAGACGATCAGGGCAATGAAATCCTGTTGTATTACATCAAACCGGGAGAGAGTTGTGTCATGGCCATTCTCGGCGCCATGATGGGAACAGCCAGCAAAATAAAAGCCGTGACCATCGAGGAGACGGAAATCATTTTTATCCGCCCGGAAAAAGCCGCCAAACTTATCAAGGAATACCCGGCCTGGGCAGAGTACATTTTCAGGCTGTACCAAAGCCGTTTTGAGGAGTTATTGCAGGTGGTCACCAATGTCAGTTTCAAAAAAACCGACGACCGCATTGTGGATTTGCTGCGCGAAAAAGCCAAAATTTTCGGGTCGCGCGTCATCAATATCACCCACCAGCAAATAGCCGAAGAAATCGGCAGCACCCGCGAAGTAGTAACACGTATTTTGAAAAAACTGGAGCAGGAGAATGTGCTGCGGACGGGCAGGGGGAAGATACGGATGGTGTGAAAGGCAGGGATGAGGGATGAGGAGTGAGGAATGTGCATTGGATGTAATGGCCGAAAATCCTACATCTGCAATCAAATCGGAAATCATAAATCATGTATTCGGCAATCTTAAATAATCAAGCAAAATTAGTTTGAACTAATTCTTCTGTAACTCATTGATTAACATTGCCATTTGCTCTTTGCAATTTTGCCCTTTTACTTAAATCCTCACCATTTCAATGCATCGAGGCGCCGGTACTGTCCAGGTATTCCCGAATCGGCCCGAGCCCGACAGAGGCGCGGCGTCTATCCAGATTGGGCGGGTCTTCCACTTCATACAAAATCCAGGCGCCGGTTGCTTTATCCGATACAATCTGACTGCCGTAGCGCTGTGGTTTGCCCTGGCGCATCAGCACCCGGTCTTCGAGATACGCCAGATTTGTTGGACTGGCTTTACCCGCCGCTACCGCTTTTTGCATCATAGGCAGGTATTTTTCCTGCACTGGCAGGTCGGCGTGCTGGATCACCAGAAATAAAGCGCTGCTGCCCTTTTCGCCCACTTCCTCCGGGCCGAGCCAGCCGTGTTCATCCAGAATTTGTGTCACCCGCAGTTCATTCAGCGAATCCTGTTCCCGGTTGCGGCGCAGGAAATCCAGAAATTCAGGCGATTTGCGCCCGTGCAGCGCAATAACACTGTCCCAGCGAACGCGGTACCACTGGTCGAGCAGGCGTATCTGTTCCAGCTCCAGGGTCAGCGGATTGCGCTGCATTGCATCGTATTGTTCTTTTTTCAAAGCAATACGGGTCATCAGGCGGGACCAGCGAAATTCGTTTTTCAATACCGCAAAATCGGGTTCCGATTCCAGGACAAGTGGATCGTCGAGCAGTTTCGTTTTTTCAACCAGCCGGTACAGGTGAAAAAACGCGGAATCCGCATTGCCTGCTTTCGTCCAGGCCCGGGCGGCCTTCAAACGGTCTTCCGGATACCCCTTCCCGCCCAATGCTTCAAAGGCAAAGGAATACTGTAGCGCCGCCTGCCCGTACGCTTCGATATGCAACAGCGAATCGGCAGACCTGATATGGCCGGCATAGGTTTCGTTTTGAGCAGTCGACAGTAAATGGCCCGCCAACAAGCACAGCAGCAAAATGATTTTTGGCATCGTTGTGTTTTTTTAATGCAGGTGCTGGTAAAATTGGCGTATTGCCACGTTTTCACAAGGTTTTTTCTACGAAACGGCCTTGTGTGACCCTTGTTACATACATTCACACCTCCGGGCTGCCATCTTTGTGGCACAATTTGGATGCGAGGTAACATTTCAAGGAACGTTTGTAAACATGTTCCGCTCCAATTTGACCTCTTACAAAGAAAAAGCATACAAACAACATGGAATATCTGGGGTACGGGCTATCGGTTTTAATTGGTGTTTCATTGGGTCTGATTGGCGGCGGAGGCTCTATTCTTACAGTTCCGGTACTGGTATACGTGATGGGCGTGAGTCCGGTACTATCTACGGCTTACTCCCTTTTCATTGTCGGTTTGACGGCGCTGATTGGTTCGGTCGAATACGGCCGTAAAAAACTCCTGGACTACAAGACGGCCCTGATCTTCGGCATTCCGAGTATTGCAGCGGTGTACAGCACCCGCAAATTTTTAGTGCCCCTTATTCCTGATCCGGTTTTTCATATCGGCAATTTTGCCATGACAAAAAACCTTTTTGTCATGCTCTTGTTCGCCGTATTAATGGTAGCGGCTTCCGTTTCCATGATCCGCGACAAAAAGAAATGCGACGACTGCGAGCCTAAAGAAAAAAAATACAATTTACCCCTGATTTTTGTGGAAGGATTGCTGGTGGGTACGCTTACAGGATTGGTTGGAGCCGGCGGCGGATTCCTGATTATTCCCGCCCTGGTTTTGCTGGCCGGGCTGCCTATGAAACAGGCTGTGGGGACTTCGCTGCTGATCATCGGCGTCAAATCGCTCATCGGATTTTTGGGCGATTTGGGACACCAGCCTATCGACTGGAAATTTTTACTGACTTTCTCGGCTTTTGCCGTCGTGGGTATCTTTATCGGCACACAACTCGCCCGGCGTGTGAGCGGCGATAAACTCAAACCTGCTTTCGGCTGGTTCGTGCTGGTCATGGGTATCTATATTTTGATCAAAGAAATCTTTTTTTAGTCCGAATCCTTTCAGGAAGTCTTTCTGTAACATTGATCACCGTAACTGCACCCCAACCACCCGTATCTTTGTACGGTTCGCAGTAAATAAAACAAAATCATTCTTGTCATGGTAATTGAACAAATTTATACCGGCTGTCTCGCGCAAGGCGCCTATTACATCGAAAGTGAAGGAGAAGCGGTAGTTATTGATCCGCTGCGCGAGGTAGAACCCTACCTGCTGAAAGCCCAAAAATCGGGCGCGCGCATCAAATATGTTTTTGAAACGCATTTTCACGCCGACTTTGTTTCGGGTCACCTGGACCTGTCGAAAAAAACCGGCGCCGCCATCGTTTACGGTCCGCAGGCCAACCCTGATTTTGACGCCCATATCGCAACCGACGGTGAAGTTTTCCAGGTAGGTAAGATCAGTTTCAAAGTGCTGCATACCCCCGGGCATACCATGGAAAGCAGTTGCTACCTGCTGCGCGACGAATCGGGGAAAGATGTGGCGCTTTTCTCCGGCGACACCTTGTTTATCGGTGACGTTGGCCGCCCGGACCTGGCGCAAAAAGCGGCGCACCTGACGCAGGAACAACTGGCGGAAACGCTGTACGATTCCCTGCGCACTAAAGTGATGCCTTTGGCCGATGAGGTGATCGTGTATCCCGCACACGGCGCCGGCTCTGCCTGTGGCAAAAAAATGAGCAAGGAAACCTTCGACACGCTTGGCAACCAGAAAGCCACCAATTACGCCCTGCGCGCCGATATGACGAAAGCGGAGTTTGTAAAAGAAGTGACTTCGGGACTGATGCCGCCGCCGGCATATTTCCCCCTGAATGTAATGATGAACAAACAGGGCTACGATAGCATCGACGAGGTGCTGCAACGCGGTCAGCACGCGCTCAGCCCCCGGGCTTTTGAAACGGCAGCCAACGAAACCGGCGCGGTGATACTCGATACCCGCCACGCGGAAACCTTTGCCAAGGGATTTGTTCCCAATTCGATCAATATCGGTATCGACGGCAATTTTGCCCCCTGGGTCGGTGCTTTGATTCCCGATATCAAGCAGGAAATCCTGCTGGTTACGGATCCGGGCCGCGAACAGGAGGTGGTCACCCGCCTCGCAAGGGTCGGCTACGATTATGTGATCGGCTACCTCGACGGCGGCTTCGATGCCTGGAAAAATGCCGGACTGGAAACGGATCATATCCAGCAGGTAAGTGCTGCGGAACTCGCAGAATTGCTGCAAAAAGATAAAAACCTGCATGTGCTGGATGTGCGCAAGGAAAGCGAGTTTTTCAGCGAACATGCCCTGAACGCAGAAAACGCGCCGCTGGACGATGTGAACGGCAGTATGACGCAAGTGGATAAAAACAAAACCTACTACGTGCACTGCGCCGGCGGATACCGTTCTATGATTTTCGCATCCATCCTTCGGGCTCGTGGCTACGATAATTTGATCGACGTAAAAGGTGGCTTTAAAGTCATGAAGGAAAACGGCAACATCGCTATCAGCGATTATGTTTGTCCGTCGACTATGTTGTAATTCTTTACTCACATTTCATACCATTCAACCATGTTAGATTTTCTTAAAAACGTATTCAATAGCGGCCCCGCAACGGATTATAAAACCTTGCTCGAAGCAGGTGCGATCATAGTAGACGTTCGTACGGCGGGCGAATTTAGTCAGGGCCATATCAAAGGCTCCGTGAATATTCCACTCGATCAGATTGGTACAAAAATCGCTTTTTTACAAGGCAAAAATGTGCCAATTATCACCGTTTGCCGCAGTGGCGCCCGCAGCAGCAGTGCTGCCGGGATTTTGAAAAACAGCGGCATTGAAGTGTACAACGGCGGCGCATGGGATGCGCTGAATGCGCAGATATAGTGGAGGATTTGAAGATGCGGGTATTCGGGTATCTGACTGATTGCCAGAGCAATACCCGAATATCCGTATCTTATTATAATATGGGAACGGGCCGTATATTTTTCCCAGATCTTTCCCCGGTAGTAATAACTTTACCCTCTCAATGCACACCCTCTTAATATTGATTGCATTATGATCGAATTATTAAGCCAACCCTGGCCCTGGTGGGCAGGGGGCATTTTCGTCGGCCTCACCGTTCCGGCACTTCTGATTCTCGGAAACAAACATTTCGGCATTTCCGCTAACCTGCGCCACATTTGCGCGGCTTGTTTCCCCGCCAATATTCCGTTTTTCAAATATGACTGGCGAAAAGAATCCTGGAACTTCTTTTTTGTCGGCGGTATCCTGCTGGGCGCCGTTATCGCCACCACTTTGCTGGCCAATCCGGAACCCGTACAAGTGGCGCCGGAACTGGCTGCCGAACTGCAGGGCTACGGCATCAGCGATTACAGCAATATGTTGCCCACAGAACTTTATTCCTGGGAAAGTCTGTTCAGCCTGCGCGGGTTTATCCTGCTGGTTGTGGGCGGGTTTTTAGTTGGTTTTGGTACACGGTATGCCGGCGGCTGCACCAGTGGTCATGCTATCATGGGACTTTCCAACCTGCAGTGGCCTTCCCTGATTGCCACGATTTCCTTCATGGCCGGCGGATTTCTTATGGCCAATTTGCTGCTGCCTTATATTATGAGGTTGTGAATTTTCGGGTATCCGACTCATAACGCGTTCCATTGCCAGCAAATAGATGTTACGCTTTCCACCCACTTGTCCATCAACCTTTTCTCCATATCATGGCTGAAATTAAAGATATCACCGCTCCATTTCAACCGATCCAGTTGGAAACCGATTTCGAGGTGCGCTCCCTGGATACCATGTGCGTCAACGAATCCCAGTTACAACACCCCTGGTATTACAACTTCAAATACGTTGCAGTAGGGCTTGTTTTCGG
>JADLCC010000168.1 GCA_020847425.1 Saprospiraceae bacterium | reverse complement strand
AATTCAAACCCTCTGGTGTTTTAATTGTACAAAGAAACGGGGTAGTTACGCAAACTGCGACTTGGTCCCTCCGGTCTAATTTAGAACTGATCACGGAACCGAGTGTAATCGAAACATGGGGTCCTGTTCTCTTTTGTGATGATCAGTTGCTTTTCCAGGGAGGGGTCTTTGACGGAACAAATAATTATTACAAACGGGATTAGAAGTGCGCGTTGCCCATTGTGCCACATCAGGTTAGTGCAGGTTGGAGGCACTGCGGCGGGCTGCGCTTGGGAGAACTGAGCGCGTGGGGAAGAGCTGACAGGGCGCAAAAGAGAGACAAAAGTTGGGTAAAGTTCTTGTACCTGCCGGGATTGCTTTATTTTTGCGCCTCATCAAAAGGATATATGAAAAAAACGCTTGTTTTCTGCCTGTTTGCCGTCATTTCGTACGGATTGAATGCACAAACTACCCCACAACTTAAAAACTCCGTTGACAGCGCCAGTTACGCCCTGGGTCAACTGGTCGGCCTGAATCTGAAAGAACAGACAACGCCGGGGCTGAATATGGACATCCTTTTGAAAGCGATGGAATCTGCCCTGAAAGGAGAATCGCAACTGTTTGATCCGCAACAGGCGGAAACGATCTTTGTCGCCTTTAACGAAGCGGCTGCAAAGGCCAAGAATGAAAAAGTCCGTGCCGAAAGCCAGAAATTTCTGGATGATAATAAAAAACGGGCCGGCGTCACTACTACCGCCAGCGGACTTCAGTACGAAGTGTTGAAACAGGGCACCACCCAGGTATCGCCTAAAGCCACCGACCAGGTCAAGGTACACTACCACGGCACCCTGATGGATGGCTCTATATTCGACAGCAGCGTGGACCGCGGCGAACCGATCACTTTCGGCCTCGACCAGGTTATCTCCGGCTGGACGGAAGGTGTGCAACTCATGCACGTGGGCGACAAGTTCAAATTTTACATTCCTTCCGACCTTGCTTATGGTGAAGGCAGTCCGACACCGGCCATACCGGGCGGATCGATGCTGATTTTTGAGGTGGAACTGCTGGAGATTGTGCCGCAATAAAAAACGCCGCCTCGAAACTCAGGCATAAATATTTAGCCAGTTCCCTTCAATTTTAAAGGAACCACGCTGCGTCTGGTCCCGTACGACTTGTCCGCCGATAAAGTTCAGCACCTCGTCGCGCTGCTCTACAGGCAGCCCGGTATGCTTTTGCCAATCCTGCGGGCTTGGAATATCGATGCAGGCCACCACATCGCCGCCGCCGAATTCATAGTAGAGTGTAAAAATTGTTTCCGGGCTTTCGTAGTGCACGTGTCCGCTACGGCCGTCGCTGGAATACCTGATTTTCCGGGTGCTGATGCCCAGGAGGCGCGGCCAAATACTTCGGATGAAACCCAGTATGGAAGCGAGTGCTGGCATATTTGGATTTTTTACAAAAGTAAGGGAGTTGGGGAAATTAGGGTAGTTTTCGTTTAATGCAGTTGAAAAGCGTAGCGGTTCATCATGGAGGAATTATTGTTTTTACTTACAGCATCATTGCATTCATTTGTGTGGATTAGGAATCAGATTCCTAATCCACACAAATGAATGCACCGGCAATTTTACGGTGCATCAGATTCCCCACTCAGCCCAGGAGCAGCGCCGCCGCAGTGTCTCCGACCTGCGGCAAACGTATGGCATTACACTCTCCACGATAAAAATTGCCTTGAATCATCCAAAAATTCATTCTGGCAGTTCAGCATAAGTTGCGCCTCACCAGCTTATTTTTGTCCTAAAACAACATGAGGCAACTTCTTCTGCTCGTTCTATCGGCCTGCCTGGCCTGCCGGCAAAACGCCCCCTCCAACACAGCGGCGGTATTCGCGGCGCCGAAATTTAAACTGATCCAGACCGATACCTTTCGCTTCAACAATTTCGTCGATTGCAACATGGCGGAAGTATGGGTAGGCGATACGCTCCGCATTTTTCCCGGCAAATACGGTGAAGACCCCGTATGGGGAGCCGCAAACGACCTCAAATTTGCCAGTGGCAGCCATGCCGACGAGGTGTTCGGCAGGGCGGCCAAAGACTATATCGCTCCCAAACTTCCTCCGAATGCGCCTGTCGGCACGCCGGGCCTCCACGGCGCCGTCTGGTTCGAAACCGTGTACCAGGATACCAAAGATGCCTCCGGGCGCACCCTCTATGCTGTTTATCACAATGAAAACTACCCCGAAACCCTGCCCTTCAACGCCGAAACAGGCGAAGGCTATATCGATAAAAATTGGCCCCTCGGCCTGACCGATCGTATTACACCCGCCGCGGTTTGTCGCATCGGCATCATGAAATCGACAGACGGCGGCTGGAGTTGGGAAAACAAAGGCCTTTTCCTGGAGGACAAACAGGCCCGTATGATCCTGAAACCGCACAATACCTCCAAAACCTTCGCCGGTGGTGTCGGCGACCCCTCCGCAGTGGCAGTGGGCGAGTACCTCTATCTTTTTTACGGCGAATACGGGTATCCGGGCGTTTATGACTCCGTGCACTACGATCCGGCTGTCGAATGGAGCGGACAATGTATCAGCATAGCCCGTATCGCGCTGCGCGACCTCGACGCTCCGCAGGGCAAAGCCAAACGCTGGGACGGGCAGGGCTTCGACGCTCCCTGGGACGGTATCGGCAAACCCGTTTCCGCACTTCAAATTCCGATGCAGGCTGGTGGCGGCCCGGCTTCGTCGCCCACCGGCGGGTTTCACTGGGGGCCGTCTGTCAGTTGGAATACGTATTTAAACGGCTGGGTGATGCTGATGGGGCAGGTGACGGGAAAGTCGTGGGTGGGCAGTAAATTGTTCATTTCGTTTAATCCCCATCCTGATCTGGGCGCCGGAAACAACGCGCAGGACTGGACCAAACCTCAATTGCTGGTCGACAAACCCGGGCATACGATGTGGTATCCCTCCCTGCAACCCATGAACACACCTGAAGATATTGCCGGGAAACATACCTCGCTACGGCTGGGACAACGCGCCCGCTTGTTTTTCAAATATTCTGATCTGGGGAAATATTGCTCGGAGTATGTGGTGGAGTTTGAGAAGTAGGGGCGCGGTGGAAAAGGTCGTTATAATAGAAACAGCCTGTGGATAGCAGGTATCATCGAGGTCAGCGAGTAGATTTTTTTACAAAAATAGCCATTGTATATTTTCTTATAGATTCCGTATCTTTGTAGACGAAACCAAAACGTTTTGGACGTTTGAGCAGGGGACTTCGTCATAAGGTGCATCTGGCGTTGGTTTCTTTATAGAAGCGCATCACTTTTCAAGTGATGCGCTTCTTGTTTCAGCATTCTTTCGAATGAACATGGTCTGCAAGATCAGCCTGTTTACCTTTCCTTTTTTTAATTCCCGTCGTATTTCTTTTGCTACCACATAGTGATGCTCATATGATTTGTAAAAGATCAATGACTCTTTTATGATGGAATTGGCATACGTTCTGAAATCCAGACGAATCGAATCAGGCGAAGTGAGAATTTCGGGAAGCCGTATAAAATCGGCTTTGACTACGGCAATTTGCCCATGTTTTGATTCCTTTGCCGGATTTCCATGTCGCAAAAGCGTATGCACAATACTGTAATTATCAATGGAAAACCAGAAGCCCCGCAAATCGACACCAGTCTCCAGAAAAATGTGTTCTGACAAGGATATCTCAATTGGCATGATATCCACTACTCTATATTCATTTGTGGGATTGTCTAGAGCAAAATCATAAAGCGCTTCAATTTGTTGGTGTATTTCAGACATTCGAGATTATGTAGCGTTGTTGTTTTGATTACGCAAACATAATTAATTGCTCTGAAATAAAACAAATTGTTTTAAATGGTATTTTGTAAAGTGGATGGCGTGCTTTCAGGAGTTAGTGTATGTGATTGATTCTCACATTGCCTTTGCCGGCACAGCCGGCGCGGATAAGCGACACATGGCCTGAAGCCATGCGCCAGCGCGTCTATTGGTAAGGGTAGGGTTGTTAGCTAGGCAGCCTGTGGCTCAGCGGGGGCGATGGGAAGGCCTGACAAGGAGTAAATTTTTTTGCTCTTTTTCGCTCAAAATCACTATTTTTGTTCTAAAATAAAGGTCATGAAACAAGTCATTCTGAATGTAGAAGAAGGCAAATATGCCCTGCTGCTACAACTTTTGCAAAGCCTCGACTATGTGAAAATTGTGCAGACACCTGCTACTCCAGTCAAGAACGGCAAAAAGTCTCTGTATGATTTCTCGGACTTGACCGGCAAACTCCAGTGGCAAGGAGATGCTGTAGCCCAACAACGCCGTATGCGCGATGAATGGTAGGTTTTTGCTTGATACTAATGCTGTAGTTGGCTTACTTAAGGGTAATGCTTCGCTCATCCAAACTTTGCAGGCAGCAACTTGGATCGGTATCTCCGTGATTACAGAGTTGGAGTTTTTGTCGTTTCCTAGCCTCACTACAACAGACGGATCTTTATTTAAACAATTCAAAAGTCGGGTAGAAGTTATTGATTTACAGGCATCCAACGACAAACTGCTCACCCGCATTATTGAGATCAGAAAGTCGGGCAAAGTGAAATTGCCCGACGCTATCATCGCTGCTATGGCGATTGAAAATAATGCGACGCTTTTGACTCAGGATGTGGATTTTTCTAGAATTGCATTGCTTTCCGTTCAAAATTTTTAAAGTATACGGTACTTGCGTTGCCTTTGCCGGCATAGCCGGCGCTTATAAGCGGCACGCGGCAAAGCCGACGCGTCAGCGCATCCGTTATTAAGGTAAATTTGTGTGATTTTGGCAGCCTGAGCGTGAGCGGGGGAAATTTGTGCGATTTTGGCAGCCTGAGCTCGAGCGAGTAATCACGAATGAATTTTAGTTTGAATCGATGCAGTATCTTTGCCCATAAAAAAATCGCATATGGATGATTTTGCACCTAAAGCCATTGAGCATTTTAATAAAGCAGCTAAATCTCTTGTAACTTGTATAGTCCCTTTTAATCCACCTCAGCCTGAATTTGCTCCTTCAAAATCTATGTCTTCATCATATAAAGATATCCAAATTATTGATCTTAGTAAAATGGGCGCTCGTTTACAAAACTTAAGAATTGAATTTGCAGATAAACTGGATCAAATTTATAAATCGACTGATAGAGGTTGGATTGGAATAGATAAAAACAGTATTGCAGACTTTTCAAAATTGGTCCGTAGTATATTAACAAAAGTCGACTGGATAGATTATCCTACATTAGAAAGTATAGTATTTGAATGGATAGTCAATGAACACTTAGAACAGGATCAAGAAGACCTAATTACTTATTTAGACAGTTGGAAGAAAGAACATGTACGAGTTTATGAAATATTTTTCTTAATAAAAAACCTTGCAATTGAGACACCATTTCAACTCGGTAGGGCTTTTGTAACTTTCTATACAGAAGAAGGCTTAGATTCTTTATTTGATAGTCTAAAATACAAAATAAACAGACATAGAAAAAAACTGATTAAAAGTAAATTTGTAGGTTCTGTCGTAGTAGCTTGTCGGACTTCAAATGGAGAAATAAATTTAGCAAAAGAAGTGGCGTTTGAAGAATGTGCTTTATCAGTAGATGCATTAAAGTTATTTTCAGTCGTTATTGAAGACCCAAATAGATATGTTACTTTCGACCTTGATTCCAGAACCTTAGATGTAATTTACGAGCAAGATATTTTAGCGGTTGAGGTTCATCAAGATCGCCAACTAATGCGGCTGAATTATAGCTTTACAAGACCGCGGCCATCCCAGTTTACTATTGATAATGACTACATGCGAACAATGAGCGGCAAGGGAATTGGGTACATACACAATTTTCTTGTTGGAGAACGAAAGTCAGAATTAAGTCAACTAATTATTCAGTCAATAAAGTATTTTGCTTCTGCATTATCCCAGCGCGATCTACACAAAAGGATTGTTGATGTTTTTACTGTTATGGAATCATTGGTATTAAGAAATGATGATGAAGGGATATTACATTCTCTAACAACTTATGTTCCGAAGATCTTGACAAAAGATATAGAAGATAGAAAGAACATCGCAAATATGATAAAAAGGATGTATAAGGTAAGAAGTAGTGTTGTCCATCATGGAAAGAAAAGCACATTTGAAACGCAGGATTTAGTGATGTTACAAAGATGTGTACGCAATCTTATTGTAAACTTTGCAGAGTTCAGCCAATCCCATACCCGAAAGGATACAATACTAAAAGATATTGATGATGCGATTCACAAAGCCTATTAAATAGATTTTTTACGCCGCATCAGGTTTCCCACCCAGCCAAGTCTCCCTCTTTCCTCCCCCGTTTTTACACCCTGCGGCTAAAGCCGCCGGTACACAAAAAAATCCCCTTGCCGCATACTACGACAAGGGGATTTTCCTATTTTTCGCCGCATCAGGTTTTCCATAGCCAAGTCCCCCTTTTACCCACCAACCCCAAGCGCAGCGCCGCCGCAGTGTCTCCGACCTGCGGCAAACGTACAGCTCAATGCCATGCTTCATAAATCAACCCACGGCTCGCACAAACTGTGGCTGCGTCCCGGTTGCATTATCTACCGAATATCACTGTTCCCCGTTTTTACATCCTGCGGCTAAAGCCGCCGGTAAAAAAAAATCCCCTTGCCGCATACCACGACAAGGGGATTTTCCTATTCCTTCTTATTTACATCACTTCTTCTTTATCGTCCGTACTTACCGGTTTGTTCTTTTTCTTTGGCTTGTCCTCCTTCTCTTCCCGGGCAATCACCAGGCCGTCTTTCGCTTCATTCAGCACGGCGGTCATGGCAGTTCCTTCTTCCGGGTTTTCGCTGAGGATGAATTCGGCGAGCGGATCTTCCACGTATTTCTGGATCGCGCGGTGCAGCGGACGGGCACCGAACTGCGGATCGTAACCTTTTTCCGCTACAAAATCCTTGGCTTCATCCGTGAGGCTGAGCGTGAATTTCATATTGTTCAGGCGCTTCATCAGGCCTTCCAGGGCGTTGTCGATGATTTTGAAAATCTCTTCGCGGCCCAGGGAGTTGAACACCATCACGTCGTCGACGCGGTTGAGGAACTCCGGTGAGAAGGTTTTGCGCAAAGCCTGCTGGATAACCGTTTTGGCGTTTTCATCCGCCGTTTCCTGGCGCGCTTTAGTGGCAAAACCAACACCCTGGCCGAAGTCTTTCAACTGGCGCGCCCCGATATTCGAGGTCATGATGATGATGGTGTTTTTGAAATCCACTTTGCGGCCCAGGCCGTCGGTCAGTTGGCCGTCGTCGAGCACCTGTAGCAGCACGTTGTACACGTCCGGGTGCGCTTTTTCAATCTCGTCGAGCAGCAGCACGCAGTAAGGTTTGCGGCGCACTTTTTCGGTGAGTTGACCACCTTCTTCGTAGCCTACATATCCGGGAGGCGCACCGATGAGGCGGCTTACCGTGAATTTTTCCATGTATTCCGACATGTCGATACGAACCAGCGCATCTTCGGTGTCGAACAGGTAGCGGGCGAGTGCGCGGGCCAGTTCCGTTTTACCTACACCGGTCGGGCCGAGGAAAATAAACGAACCGATCGGTTTTTTCGGATCTTTCAGGCCTACACGGTTGCGCTGGATGGCTTTGGCCATTTTGAGCACCGCTTCATCCTGGCCGATGACCATTTTCCGGATATCGTCGGCCATGGTGACCAGTTTTTTGCTTTCGCTCTGGCCCACTTTCCGCACCGGAATACCGGTCATCATGGACACCACTTCAGCGATATCGTCTTCTTCTACCGGGTAGCGGCGCACTTTGCTTTCTTCTTCCCATTCCACTTTGGAGAATTCGAGTTGGCGCACCAGTTTGCTTTCCTGATCGCGCAGGTTGGCAGCCTCTTCGTACTGCTGGTTTTTGACCGCCTTGTTTTTCTCCTCTTTCAGCTCTTCGATTTTCTGCTCCAGTTCTTCGATGTGTTTGGGCACCACGATATTTTTCAAATGCACGCGGGCGCCCACTTCGTCGAGCACGTCGATGGCTTTGTCCGGCAGGAAGCGGTCGGTAATGTACCGGTCGCTCAGGCGAACGCAGGCTTTGATGGCCTCGTCGGTGTAGCTCACATTGTGGAACTCCTCGTATTTCGACTGGATATTCTGCAAAATATGGATGGTATCTTCCTGGCTGGGCGGTTCTACCATTACTTTCTGGAAACGGCGGTCGAGTGCGCCGTCTTTTTCAATGTACTGGCGGTACTCGTCGAGTGTGGAAGCGCCGATGCACTGGAGTTCGCCGCGTGCGAGGGCGGGTTTGAAAATATTGGAAGCGTCCAGCGAGCCGGTTGCGCCGCCTGCGCCCACCATGGTGTGAATCTCGTCGATAAACAGGATCACATCGCGGGTTTTTTCCAGTTCGTTCATGATCGCCTTGATCCGCTCTTCAAACTGTCCGCGGTATTTCGTGCCGGCCACGAGCGCGGCCAGGTCGAGCATCACAATGCGTTTGTTGAAAAGGGTGCGGCTCACTTTTTTCTGCATGATCCGCAGCGCGAGGCCTTCCACGATCGCCGTTTTACCCACGCCGGGTTCGCCGATGAGGATCGGGTTGTTTTTCTTGCGGCGGCTCAGGATCTGGCTGACGCGTTCGATTTCTTTTTCGCGGCCGATGATCGGGTCCAGTTTGCCTTCTTCGGCGAGTTTGGTCACGTCGCGGCCAAAGTTATCGAGGACCGGGGTGCGGCTTTTTTCCTGGCGTTTTTGAGAGGATTGATAGCCTCGGCGTTCGTCGTCTTCGTCGTATTCGCCGGAGCCTTCCTGAGAAGCCTGGGAAAGCAGGTTGGGGTGCGTCAGGTCTTGTTCCGAACGCACGTATTCGAGTTCTTTTTTGAAGGTTTCGTAGTCCACGTCGTATTCATTTAAAAGTTTAGTCGCGAAAGTATCGCTGTGCTTCAGTAGCGAAAGCATCAAGTGTTCGGGCAGCACTTCCTCACTTTTCATCAATTTTGCTTCTACAAAAGTGACTTTCAACACCCTTTGCACCTGCGTGGTTACCTGCATCTGGCCCACAAACAGATTGTCGGCCGGGGGGTAAGCGCTGAAACGCGGGATACTCCGCTCGAGGCGTTTTTTGAGGTCGTGCACATCCACCAGCAATGCGTCGAGTACCCGCACAGGAAGGCTGTCGCGCTCCGTGATAATACCCAGCAAAAGGTGTTCGGCGCCGATGTAATCGTGCCCCAACCGCTGGGCTTCCAGTCCGCTCTGATTGATAATCTGCTTGACAACCGGAGAGAATTTTTTATTCATTCGTATAACAGTGAAAGAAGTGAAAGTCAGTATACCATTCCGGGGTAAATCTACTCGATGTTTTCCAGCTACAATTTTAGGCTAATTCAACTAATAAGCTACCCCTGAACTGCCACATTTAACAAAATTTTCTTTATTCTGTTTTTGGGCAATCTTTTTTGGAAAAAATAAATATTAGCATTCCCCCCTGAAAAAACAATGCCAGCATTTTCTGTGCCTGACGCGTTGTCAGGTATTCGACAAGGGTTAAAAAAAGCCCGGAGAATATTTGCCGAAAACTGCCGGGCATTAGCTACATTTGTCCTCCCATCTGGAATGCAGTGGGAACTACTATTCGTAAACAACACTGAAAATCAGTCTTTTATGAAATACAGGATTGACAAGCAAGATCAATATTCGATACTCGCGCTCGACGAAGAAAACCTGAATTCGACCATGGCGCCCAACCTCAAGAGCGATTTTATCTTTTTTAACAACGAAGGGGTGCGCAATTTTATCCTTGATATGTCGAATGTCAAATTTGTTGATTCCAGCGGTTTGAGCGCCATTTTGACAGGCCACAGGCTTTGGAAGGACACAGGTTCATTCATCATTGCCGGGGAATTGCAGCCCATGGTCAAAAAGTTGATCGAGATTTCGCGCCTCGAAACCATCCTTACCATGGTGCCGACCACCAGCGAAGCCATCGACTATGTGATGATGGAAGAGATCGAGCGGGAGTTGCAGAAGAACGAAGAGTAAGGGTTTTGTTTTTTTGAACAGGATTTAAATGATTAAAAAGGATTGCCAGGATTTATCGTCTCTAGTGATGAATCCTGGCAATCCTTTTTAATTGCATTAAATCCTGTTCAGCCTATTACCAGCCATGGAAACGGGCCGTAATATCCGCAGAGTTGGAGCAGGTAAACGTCTGCCCGCCGGTTCAGATTCACAGCGCCCAATGCCTGGGCTTCTTTCCACAAATGATGGTGGTAAAAATTCCCCATCTCCGGCACACCCAACTGTTGATAATACGTCAAACTGCGCTGTCCGGCTGCGTGCCGTTCCGCTTCAGTTGCATAAAAATGGGAGTCCAGCAAATGAATGCTCCCGTTTGCAGCAAGTAACCTGCGCAGGGCTGTCAGAAGTTCCTTCAGATCAGGAAAATATTGTACGGAGGCGGCCAGTACGATGACTTCGAAGCTGTTTTCCGGTAATGCACCATCCAGCACGTCCCCAAAAGCAAATTGCAGGTTGTCCCGCTGGAAAACCCTTCTGCCCTGTTTCAGTTCCATTTCGTTCAGGTCGACGGCCGTTACAGATCGCAACGGATTGCCAGCGATCAGGTTGGACATCCAGCCGTTGCCGCAGCCGAGGTCGAGCACCCGAATCAGGCGGTTCGGATAATGGCGGTTCAGGTATGCATCGAATCGTTCGAAGGTTCTTTTTCTCCAACGCCATTCCCGGGCCAGCGCGGCAGGCGATTTTACTTCAGGCAGTTGTTTCAGTGCTTCATCAGACCAAACACGCCCTTCCCGGCTGCGCACTTCGAGGTAGAGGCGCTCTTTTTCGCGGTAATTTTCGGGATGAGAGAAGTATGTAATCGGCATTTTCAATTTGGAATTTCAATTGAGCACTCAAAATCTTGACAACAAAAGTAACGCTTGCTTCGCAAACCATTCTGGCCGGTTTAACTTTGCTGCCACCAAACGGATCACATCCACCACCCAACATAGCCCAACAGGGCAGGGCGATCTCAACAATCTCAACGACTCAACCGCTCAACATACATGTCTTCCACTATTGACTTAGAAACCGAAAAAAACAAAGACGCCATGCAACTGGCGCTTTCCGGCATGCAACGCCGACTCGATAAAATCCTGGAAGGCGGCGGCGCCAAACGGGTGGAAAAACTGCACAAGGAAGGGAAAATGAGCGCCCGCGAGCGCATCGATTATTTGCTCGATCCCAAAACGCCGCGTATCGAAGTGGGCGCATTTGCAGGGTACGACATGTACGCCGAACACGGCGGTTGCCCGGCCGGTGGGGTAGTGGTGGTGATCGGGTATATCCGGGGCCGGCAGTGTATCGTCGTAGCCAACGACGCCACCGTGAAGGCGGGCGCCTGGTTTCCCATTACCGGAAAAAAGAACCTGCGGGCCCAGGAAATTGCCATGGAAAACCGCCTGCCGATCATTTACCTGGTCGACAGCGCCGGGGTGTACCTGCCTATGCAGGACGAAATTTTCCCTGATAAAGAGCATTTCGGCCGCATTTTCCGCAACAATGCTCGGCTTTCCTCGGCAGGCATCCCACAAATTGCCGCCATTATGGGCAGTTGTGTAGCCGGCGGGGCCTACCTGCCTATCATGTCCGATGAGGCGCTGATCGTGGAAAAAACAGGTTCCGTTTTTCTGGCAGGCCCTTACCTGGTGAAAGCGGCCATCGGCGAAGAAGCCGACAAGGAAACCCTCGGCGGCGCGTCCACCCATTCCGAAATTTCCGGAGTGACGGATTACAAAATGCCCGACGACCCCACTTGTCTGGATACGATCAAAGACCTGGTAGATAAATTCGGGCGGTTTGAACATGCAGGTTTCGACCGGACCGAAGCGCAGCCGCCGGCAGGTAAACCGGATGATTTATTTACCATTTTTCCTGAAAATGGCGCCAAACCCTATGCAACCGTCGAAGTCCTGCGCCGTATTGTAGACGAGGGCAAACTCACACAATACAAGGAACACTACGGCAAAACCATCATTACCGCCTATGCCCGCATCGACGGCTGGGCGGTAGGGATCGTGGCCAACAACCGCCAGGTGGTCAAAAATGCAAAAGGAGAGATCCAGTTCGGCGGGGTGATTTATTCCGATTCTGCCGACAAGGCCACCCGTTTTATCCTGAACTGCAACCAGAAAAAAATACCGCTGGTTTTCCTGCACGATGTGACGGGTTTTATGGTGGGCACGCGTTCGGAGCACGGCGGCATTATCAAGGACGGTGCAAAAATGGTGAACGCCGTTTCCAATTCTACCGTGCCGAAATTTACGATCGTGATCGGCAATTCCTACGGCGCCGGCAACTACGCCATGTGCGGGAAAGCCTACGACCCGCGCCTGATTGCTGCCTGGCCCACGGCTAAAATTGCCGTTATGGGTGGTGAACAGGCCGCCAAAGTGCTGACGCAGATTCAGGTGGAGACGCTCAAAAACAAAGGTGAAGCGCCCGATCCCGATGGCGAACGCGCTTTGTTTGAACAGATTAAGGCCCGCTACCTGGCGCAGACTTCACCGTACTACGCAGCGGCACGACTGTGGGTGGATGCCATTATCGACCCGCGCGATACGCGGAAATGGATTAGCATGGGCATTGAAGCGGCCAATAACGCGCCGGTGGAGAAGTTTAATGTGGGGGTTATTCAGGCTTAAATCTTAAACACCCGCGCCGCTTCCACGGCTTTCTGCCAGCCTGCATAATACCTGGAAGCATCTGTTTCCGGCATTTCGGGTTTAAATGCCCGATCCAGTTGCCAGTTCTGGGCAATATCATCCTTATCTTTCCAGTAACCCACGGCCAGGCCTGCCAGGTACGCCGCCCCAAGCGCGGTGGTTTCCTGCACCAGCGGGCGTTCTACCTGCGTGCCCAGGATATCACTTTGGAATTGCATCAGGAAATTGTTGCGCACCATGCCCCCGTCGACGCGCAGGGCTTTTAACTGGATACCGGAGTCGCGCTCCATAACGTCCAGCACATCTTTGGTCTGGTAAGCCACACTTTCCAGGGTAGCACGGATCAGGTGAGAGCGGCTGCTGCCCCTGGTGAGGCCGAAAATAGATCCGCGCACTTCAGAATCCCAGTATGGCGTACCCAGACCAACAAAGGCGGGCACGAAATACACGCCTTCTGAAGATTCGAGGCTGCGCGCATAGTTTTCCGTTTCGGCGGCATCGGTGAACAATTCCACGGTATCGCGCATCCATTTTACTGCCGAACCGGCTACAAAAATGGAGCCCTCCAGTGCGTATTCCACCTGGCCGGCCAGCCCCCATGCAATGGTGGTCAACAAACCGTTTTGAGAAGCAACGGCTTCTTTACCTGTATTCATGAGCATAAAACAGCCGGTTCCGTACGTGTTTTTGGCCATTCCCGCCACAAAACAACCCTGCCCGAACAGGGCAGCCTGCTGGTCGCCGGCAATGCCCGAAACAGGTATGCCTTCCACGCCCATAATATCGGCCCGTACTTTTCCAAAAACGCCGGAAGAGTCCATCACCGTCGGCAGCATGGATTTAGGGATGTCAAATGCAGCGAGCAATTCATCGTCCCATCTCAGGTCGCGGATATTGTACAACATGGTCCGCGAGGCATTGGTGAAATCGGTTGCATGGACGCGTTCCTCGGTCAGGTTCCAGAGCAGCCAGGTGTCGATGGTGCCGAAAATCAGGTTACCAGCAAAAGCATCGGCTTGTGCGCCGGGCACATTGTCGAGTATCCATTTGACTTTAGTGCCGGAGAAATAGGCATCGATCAGCAGGCCGGTTTTGTAGCGCACTTCGGGGTCCAGTCCCCTGGCTTTCAATGCCTCACAAATGTCGACGGTCTGGCGGCTTTGCCACACGATCGCGTTGTACACGGGTTTACCGGTGCGTTTGTCCCATACAACGGTGGTTTCGCGCTGGTTGGTGATGCCGATGGCGGCGATATTCCTGGCGCCTACCTGTTTCACCACCGTCCGCAGCGTCTCTTGTACCGTTTCCCAGATTTCCACGGGGTTGTGCTCCACCCAGCCCGGTTTTGGGAAATACTGTGTGATTTCCTGTTGGGCCACAGCAATGGTATTGCCCTGTTTATCAAAAACTATGGCGCGGGTGGAGGTAGTGCCCTGATCGATCGAGAGGATATATGACATGTGGAAGTGGTTGGTGATATTATAGTCGGGTTTGAATGCTATGATGGTTGGTGGCTCTGCTTTCCGGTCCATGAGCCGTACTTACGGTCACAACTGGTTTGTACTGGTATGATTATACTTTTTTCATCGGGTAAATGTCAATCAAAAATCGAAATTAGATGCGCCTGGTGGAAAGTTTTTTGGGAAATGAGTGATTTGCTGCGAAGGTTTGGGCTTTAACGCCTTGTGTTGGCAACGAATCTGAAACTGAAGTGTCATTTGGAAATTCCTGATTATCAACACCAATAACTAATAACCAATAACAGATAACTACCAATGACAATCAAAACCTTATTGCTGATTATTGCCGCCACATGCAGTGTTGCGCTCTCTGCCCAAACCGACAACCCCGAACTGTCTGCTGTCAAAGAAACGCTGCGGTATTACCTTGATGGCGGCGCTCAGGGCGACACAGCCTTGTTTGCCAAGGCTTTTTTGCCGGAAGGCCAGATGATTTTTATCGATAAGGGTAAAACGACGATTGTGCCGCTCCGCGATTTTGTAGCGCGCCAAAAACCCGGCGTTACGAGCGAGCGCCAAAGTCGGATTGTCAGCATCGAGATCCATGAAAATGCCGCCACGGCACATCTGGAACTCATTACGCCTAAGTTTATTTTTAACGATTACATGAACCTGCTGAAAACGGAAAACGGCTGGAAGATTGTGAATAAGATTTTTCACAGGCAGGAAAAACCGTGAGTCGTGAATCGTGAGTTGTGAGTGGCGCTTCGCCCAATCTTTT
>JADLCC010000167.1 GCA_020847425.1 Saprospiraceae bacterium | reverse complement strand
TATGCACCACGATAACGGTATTTGGGTAAGCACCGAAGATTTGATGCGGGAAGAATCCTTTCTGCAATCGGCGGAAAAAGAGTTTTCGATTGAAAATGTCGATCAGACCGATGGTAAATGGGAGACTGGCCGCCGTGACTTTCTGAAACTTCTGGGATTCGGACTCGGTGCAGCCACAGTCGCTGCTTCCTGCCAGATTCCGGTAAAAAAAGCCATTCCGTATGTGACCAAACCCGACGAAATCGTGCCGGGTGTCGCCAATTATTTCGCATCCTCTTTTGTCAATGGAGGCGATTATTGCGCGGTTCTGGTCAAAACCCGTGAAGGCCGCCCGATCAAAATAGAAGGCAACAGCCTGAGCAGCGTCACCAGTGGCGGCACCAGCGCCCGCGCACAGGCAGCCGTTCTGGGTTTGTACGATACCCGCCGTATCCAGCATGCCGGTAAAGTGAGCGAAGGACAGGTAGAAAAAATGGAATGGTCGGCCCTCGACCGCGACATTAAAGCCAAACTGGCCGCAGGCGCTCCGGTTCGGATCATTTCCAATACCATTATCAGCCCGACCGCTAAAAAAGCACTGGCTGAATTTGTAGCCAAATACCCCAATACACAGGTTATTTCTTATGACCCTGTTTCTTGTGCCGCACTGCTGGAAGCCAACAAACAGTCGTTCGGCGCTGCGGTCATCCCATCCTATAAATTTGATATGGCTGAAGTGATCGTTTCCTTCGGCGCCGATTTCCTCGGCACCTGGATCAGCCCGATCGAATATGCCCGCGCATATGCCAAAAACCGCCAGGTAAAACCCGGCAAATCGGTAAAAATGTCGCGCCACTACCAGGTGGAAAGCCACATGTCGCTCACCGGTTCCAATGCGGACAACCGCGTGATGATCAAACCGAGCGAAATGGGCGCTGCCATTGTTGCCTTGTACAACGAACTTTCCGGCAACAGCGGTGGCCCGAAAGTGAACGATAAAGCGGCGGGCGCTATCAAAAAAATTGCAGCAGATTTGCGCAAAGCAGCCGGTAAATCGCTGGTGGTCAGCGACTCCAATAATGTTGCGGAGCAGGTGATTGTCAATAAAATCAATGATTTGCTGGGCAACCTGAATACGACCGTCGATTTCAGCACACCTTCGTACCAGCGTCAGGGCGACGAGCGCGCACTGAGCGGACTGATTGCCGAAATGAATGCCGGCCGCGTACAGGTAGCCATCGTCTGGGGCGCCAACCCGGCCTGGGAATTGTCCAATGCCGAGGCTTTTAAAGCGGCATTTGCAAAAGTTCCCGTTCGTGTTTCGTTCAATGGAGTGATCGATGAAACCACCGCAGTTTGTAATTATGCTGCTCCGGCGCACCACCCACTCGAATCCTGGGGTGATGCGGAACCGAAAAAAGGAATGTTCAGCCTGATTCAGCCTACTATCGCTCCGCTGTTCGATACCCGTCAGGCAGAACACACCCTGCTCGAATGGGCCGACAGCACCGAACTGAACCGCCAGGACGAACAACCGTACTACCAATACCTGAAATCCAATTGGGCAAGCGGCGCACTGTTTGCAGCCCAGTCGAAATACAATACCCCCGGCGCTTTCTGGGACATGAGCCTGCACGATGGTGTGTTTGAAATCCCCTCGACAGCCTCTACCGTTGCCTTTGCCGGCACGGTTGATGTGAGCGGCGTAACCAAACCATCGGGTTCCGAACTGGAAATTTCTTTCTACGAAACGGTTAACATCGGCGGCGGCCAGTATGCCCACAACCCTTGGTTGCAGGAAATGCCCGACCCGGTCAATCGTACTGTTTGGGGCAATTACCTCAGCATTCCGATTGAAACCAACGGAAAGGATACCATTAAAGGCTGGAAAGATCTGGCTGACGGCGATCAGGTAGAAGTAGAAGTGAACGGCCAGAAACTGACCTGTACCGTGGTGCGCAACTTCGGTCAGGCGCCAGGCACCGTTTCCATCGCTCTGGGCGGTGGCCGTGAAATGGGCGGCTGCGGTGTTTCTTACGGGGTGAATGTCAACCCGGCCCTCAAATCTGAAGGCGGTTTTACTCAATACTATGCTACCGATGTAAAAGTTTCCGGAAAAACAGGCGTGGATAAACACTTCGCCTGCGTACAGCACCACCATACGATGGGTGTGCATTCGGAAGCCGATGCAACACAAAATATTGACGAAGCCGAATTTTTCCAGGGTTCGTTGACCAAACGTCCCATCATTTTCCAGACCAACCTGAAAGATTTGCAGGAACTGGAGGAAAAAATGGGAGAATTCCACGAAGAAGCGGAACACCTGAATTCACAAACCCTGTATCCGAGCACCGACGAATGGTTCAAAACCGGTCTGAAGTGGGGCATGTATGTCGACCTGAATTCCTGTATCGGCTGCGGCGCCTGCCAAGTGGCTTGCGTTAGTGAAAACAATGTGCCTGTTGTAGGTAAAAAAGAGGTGGCACGCCACCACGAAATGACCTGGTTGCGCATCGACCGCTACTTCTACGGCGATATCGAAAACCCGAAAGTGGTGTACCAGCCGATGATGTGCCAGCACTGCGACAACGCGCCTTGCGAAAACGTTTGTCCGGTTTCGGCTACCACACACTCCATGGAAGGACTGAATCAGATGGCTTACAACCGCTGCATCGGTACCCGTTACTGCGCCAATAACTGTCCTTACAAAGTGCGTCGTTTCAACTGGCTCGACTACACTACGGCAGACCTGTGGCCTGCAAACGAAGAACGCATTTTCCATGTGGAAGGCGATGAAAAACCTTTCTACGCGGATAACCTCGTTCGGATGGTGTTGAACCCCGATGTAACGGTGCGTTCCCGCGGTGTGATCGAAAAATGCTCTTTCTGCGTACAACGCATTCAGGAAGGCAAACTGACCGCAAAACGCGAAGGCCGCGCTATCCTGGACAACGACGTGCGTACGGCTTGCCAAACGGCTTGCCCGACCGGCGCCATCGTATTCGGCAACCTGAACAACCCGGAAAGCGAAGTCAATAAAAAAAGTAAAGCGGCGGCTGAACTGGCGTATAAAGTGTTGGAAGAAATCAACGTACGCCCGGCAGTAGATTACTCCGCTAAAGTCACCAACAGCAACGAAGAACTTTATTCTTAATGATGAATTATGAATGATAAATGATGAATTTTTTGGGTTTTGTACGGATCGAAAATATTCATCATTCATCATTCATCATTCATAATTGTTAACAATTATGTCTCAAGCAGTAGCGCCAGTTCGGCACGTATTGATTACGGGAAATAAATCCTACCACAATATCACGGAGGATCTATGTACGCCCACCGAAAAAAGTCCGACGCGTGAGTGGATTATAGCATTTGCGCTGTCCTCCGCTTTCCTCGGTTTGTATGCCTTTGCCATTATATGGACAGTATGGAAAGGTATCGGCGAATGGGGCGCCAACCGCACCATCAACTGGGCCTGGGATATCACCAACTTCGTTTGGTGGATCGGTATCGGCCACGCGGGTACGCTGATTTCGGCGATCCTGTTGCTGTTCCGCCAACGCTGGCGGACGGGTGTAAACCGTGCGGCGGAAGCGATGACCATTTTCGCGGTAATTTGTGCCGGACAGTTCCCTATTTTCCACATGGGACGTGTTTGGCTGGCCTTTTTCATTTTCCCGTTCCCAAATACACGCGGTCCGTTGTGGACCAACTTTAACTCGCCGCTGTTGTGGGACGTATTTGCGATCTCTACCTACTTCTCGGTGTCGCTGTTGTTCTGGTACACAGGTCTTGTGCCCGACCTGGCAACCGTAAGGGACCGTGCTACGGGCATGCGCCGCAAGATGTACGAATTTTTCTCGTTCGGCTGGACGGGCAGCGCCAAACACTGGCAGCGCTGGGAAGCCTTGTCGCTGGTTCTAGCAGGTATTTCCACACCGCTCGTACTTTCCGTACACACGATCGTATCCTTCGACTTTGCCACTTCCGTTATTCCGGGCTGGCACACCACCATCTTCCCGCCTTATTTCGTAGCGGGTGCGGTATTCTCTGGTTTTGCCATGGTACAAACGCTGATGGTAATTACCCGGAAAGTGCTCAAACTGGAAGACTATATTACGATCAACCACATCGAATCGATGAACAAGGTAATTGTACTTACGGGTACGATTGTTGGTGTAGCCTACCTCACGGAGTTGTTTATTGCCTGGTATTCCGGTTACATTTACGAACAGTTCGCATTCTACAACCGTGTATTCGGTGTGTACTGGTGGTCTTACTTCGGTATGATGTTCTGCAACGTGGTAAGCCCGCAACTCTTCTGGTCGCGTAATATCCGCCGCAGCATCTGGTGGACTTTCTTCCTGAGCATCGTGGTGAATGTGGGTATGTGGTTCGAACGTTTTGTTATCATCGCGACTACACTGGCCCGCGACTACTTACCCTCTTCCTGGAGTTACTACCGCCCGACCTGGGTGGAAATATCCATCTTTACGGGTACCATGGGCTTGTTCTTTACGCTGTACCTGATTTTCACAAGGGTGGCGCCGGTAGTGGCTATTGCGGAGGTAAAAGCCATTCTGAAGGTAGCCGGCGATCAATTCATCGGACCGGATGCCAAACATGGTCATGATGCATCGCACGGATCAGCAGCAGAAAAAAAGCAGGCGAAACACTAATATTCGGGTGGAGATTTCAATGCAAATAATTGTTTTTCAAGGTTTTGCACTGAAAATACCAACTATAAAAATAATTTATCATTGCTAATTCATCACTCTGAATATGGCTACTGAAAGTAAAAAAGTCCTTTACGGCCTGTACAACGACGAAGAAGATCTGAAAGGCGCAGTGAAGGCGGCTGCTAAGGCTCATCTGGACATTATGGACGTCTTTACTCCATTTCCGGTACACGGACTGGATCCGATCCTGGATTTGAAGGAAAGCCGGCTGCACTATCTCGGATTTATCTACGGTGCGATCGGCGCAACGTTCGGGTTCATGACCATGACCTGGGTGTTTACCCGCGACTGGCCGATTGTGTTCGGTGGCAAACCATACTGGTCTGTGCCGGCATTTATCCCGATCACTTTCGAGATGACGGTATTGTTTGCGGCCTGGGGCATGACCATTACCTTTTACACTATTTGCGGCATGTGGCCGGGTGTGAAAGCAAAATCGCTGGATAACCGCATCACGGATGATAAATTTTGCCTGGCTTTCGATGTAACGGACGCTACGGAAGGCGATGTGGACAAACTGAAAGGTTTTTTCACACAAAGCCAGGCTGCGGAGGTCAATGTGAAGACGATTTAGGAAGTTGAGATGGTAAGATTGTTGAGGGGTTGAGTTTGTTGAAGGTTGAGGTTTATACTCAACAATCTCAACCCTCAACAATCTCAACCTTCAACAGCCCTCAAACTCCTCAACAAACAATATTTCAACGTATCAACAATAAGATAATCAATGAAATACGCAATTGGCGCTATTCTCGGAATCGCTTTATTCGCCTGGTTTTTTTCCCTTTGTTCGCCGGCGGGTAAAAACAAAACCGGTCACGAGTACATGCCGGATATGTATCACCAGGTGGCTTTTGAAGCCAACCAGTTCAGTGCATACTATTGGAACCATTGGGATGATAAAAGTGTGCGCACCAAAGCCGAACTGTCGCAACCGCGAGGCAAGGTGGAAGGTACCGTTGCACGGGGTATGACCGGTGTGTACTACACCGGAACAGGTGCACTGGACGTCGTCCGTGGAAAAAATGCATCCAATGCCATTGCTGCACAACCCAATGGTGAAGCGCCGTTTTATTATCAAAATAATGAAGACGACCGCCTGGCCTGCGAACAACAGATGATCGGCAACCCGTTTCCCATTACAAAGGAAGGCCTGGATCGTGCAAAACCACTGTATAATACATACTGCGGAATTTGCCACGGCGAAAAGGGGGACGGACAAGGCTGGCTGGTAAGCATGCCCGACAGCAAATATCCGGCGCAACCGAAAAACCTGCTGGGCGACGATATGATCAGTGCCGGTAACGGCCGCTACTACTTCGGTATTGTTTACGGCAAAAACGTGATGGGCGGGTACACGGATAAACTGTCTTTTGAAGAACGCTGGCAGGTGATACACTATATTCGTTCGTTGCAGGCCGCTTCAAAAAGCCTGGATTACAGCGAAAAAGCCAACACCCTCAGCAATGTCGAACAACCTGCAAAAGGTACGGCCACAGGCCCTGCCCGCGCGGGGGCTCCGATACAGTAACTTTATTTCAACATCAAACTCATCAGGCTTGGCCTGAATTTGCGATATGAATCTGACCAATACGCAATTCGTATTTGAAAGCAAGACCAAAAGCATTCTGATTGGCGGAATGGTACTGGGCGCTTTGTGCCTTATCCTTACCTACCTGAATGACGATGCTTACCATACCCGGTTCTGGACCAACTTTCTCCACAACTCGGTGTATTTCACAGGCATTGCGTTTACGTCCATGTTTTTCCTCTCGGCGCAGATTACTGCTTTCGCCGGCTGGAATTCATTGGTAAAACGCGTCTGGGAAGCGATGAGCCAGTTCATGTGGGTGGGTCTTATCCTCATGGCCGTATTGGTCGCTGGTGTCTGGGGGCATTTCCACCACCTGTACCACTGGAATACGCCGGGTATCACAGATCCGGCCAACCCGATTTTTGATAAAATCATTGCCGGTAAAGCAGGTTTTCTCAATGCCGGCTGGTATACCCTCGGCACATTGGGCTTTCTGGCGATCTGGTATTTCTGGGCGTATAACCTGCGCAAAGCCTCCGTCGCTCAGGACACTGAGGAAACGGCATCCTTTGCATTCTACAAAAAACAGCGCAAATGGGCGGCTTCTTTTCTGCCACTTGGCGGTTTCTTGAGCACCGTGTTTATCTGGCAGTCAGTTATGTCGATCGACCCGCACTGGTACAGCACCATGTTCGCCTGGTATTCCATGATTTCCATGTGGCTGGGCAGCATTGCTCTGACGGTTATGCTGCTTATCTACCTGAAATCCCTGGGTTACCTCGAATATGTGACCCGCGAGCACCTGCACGATGTGGGTAAATTCCTTTTCGGTATTTCGGTATTCTGGACGTACCTGTGGTTCGACCAGTTTATGTTGATCTGGTATGCCAACAATGGCGAAGAAACCATCTATTTCCGCGAACGGATGATGCATTACCCTGTTTTATTCTGGGGTAACCTGCTGCTCAACTTTGTAACACCGTTCCTGATCCTGATGCGGAATGATACCAAACGGAAATTCGGTACCATGTTCTTCGTAGCACTGATCGTATTCTTAGGGCACTGGTGGGATTATTTTTACATGATCAAACCCGGTGCGCGTATTGCTGCCAATGAGGCTAAAGAAATTTCGGAAGGCAACTTCGGCAAACACCACAAGGCAGCGCCTATGTCGGAAGCCGCACCTGCTACCGAAGCACATACACCGGCTGCAACGGAAGAACACGCTACTGCGGAACATGCTGCGCACGATACGGTGGCACATGAAGCCGCCCCGGCAGCGCATGAAACACCTGCGGCTCCGGCTGCTGCTGCACACGGTGAAGCAGCACACGGAGAAGCAGCGCATGCTACGGAACACGGAGCAACAAACGGAGAAGAGCGGCCATTTAAAGCAGGATTTACCCTGCCTGGCTTTCTGGAACTCGGTACGCTGATCGGCTTCCTGAGTCTCTACTTGTTTTTCTTTTTCAACCAACTGACCAAATCTTCACTGGTGCCATGGAAAGATCCATACCTGGACGAAAGTTTGCACCACGAAACAGGCGCTTTGATCAGTACGGAAGTTGATGCACACCATGGACACGATGATCATCATTGATATTGATATTATTTTGTGATTGTTTCCGGTGCGCGTATTCATCATTAATCAACTTTATGATGAATTTCACCTTGTGAAATAATTGTATACAGATAATCGCTTACGAATAGATTGTTTAAGGATTTTCTAAATTTAGAGCCTTTCTATTCAACGGATTCGATGATCGAACAGAAAACTTAACTACATACCTTCGGGTTAAAGGAATAAAATTTTTTCAATGACAGGGCTAATTATTCTCCTCTGCGTTATCCTGATTACCATCGTTCTGGTACAAATCGGGAAAGTAATGGAACTCACCGGTCAAATTAAGGGTGAGATGGAAGTAATGCGTGATAACAGCAAATGGAATGGCTGGCTATCACTCGTTTTCATGGTCGTATTTCTGGGCGGCGTGATTCTTTCCGCTTGGGCTTATCGCAATGAATTGATGGGTTTTGGCCCCCATCAGGGCGCTTCGGCACACGGCGATTCGCTCGACAGCCTTTTTTCATGGACCCTCTTTTTTACAGGGATTGTTTTTGTAATCACGCACATCATGTTATTCTGGTATGCGTACAAGTTCCGCTGGAAAGAAGGCCGGAAGGCACAGTTCATTTCACATGATAATCGCCTGGAGGTTATCTGGACAGTTATTCCTGCCGTTGTAATGACCTTTCTGGTTATCAGGGGCCTGGATGCCTGGAATACCGTAATGGCCGATGTCAAACCGGATGAAGATTACATCGAGATCGAAGCGACCGGTCAGCAGTTCAACTGGATCGTGCGCTACCCGGGCCCGGATGGCAAATTGGGAACGCGCAACTACAAGTTGACGACTGCCAACAACCAACTGGGTATGGACTTCAATGATCCTAAAACCTGGGACGATGTAACGCCCGGTCAGGAATTGTACCTTCCTGTCGGTAAAAAAGTGCGCGTACGGATTATTGCAAAAGATGTGTTGCACAGTTTCTTTTTACCCCATTTCCGGGTAAAAATGGACGCAGTGCCTGGCTTGCCGACTTATTTTGTCTTCACGCCGGTAAAAACCACAACAGAGTACCGCAACGAACTGCGCAAGTACGACGAATACAATACCCCGGCTGACCCTGCGGATCCAACCGGACCGAAACGCTGGGAGAAATTTGAATACGAACTGGCCTGCGCCGAATTGTGCGGAAAAGGACACTATTCCATGAAACGGGTGTTCCGCGTCGTATCGCAGGAAGAATATGATGAATGGTACAAAAAACAGGAATCATTCTACCTCACACAGATCCGTGAAAAAGACGAGGACCCCAACAAAGGCAAAGTGTTGGATATCGAGGTTGGTATGCGCGCCAAAGCATTCAGCGAAAGCATCAAAACTGCTGTGGAGTCTACCAATATTACGGACAAAACACTGACACTCCAGCACGTATATTTTGAAACCGGTTCTGCGGCACTGACTGCCGATAGCCGCTACGAACTGGATAACCTGGTGACTGCAATGACAGCCTATCCTTCTCTGGTGATTGAAGTGGCAGGCCATACCGATAATTCGGGCGACCCAGCCGCAAACCTTACCCTCTCTGCACAACGGGCCGCATCCGTTGTCAAATACCTGACAGATCGTGGCGTGGGCGCCGGTCGTCTCAAACCGAGAGGTTATGGGGACACCAAACCCGTTGCCGAAAACGATACGGATGAAAATCGCGCTAAAAACCGCCGAACAGAATTCACTATTTTGAGTTCTATCTAAGCGAATAAAAAAAATATAAAAAATCCTGGATATGGCACAAGTTGTTACCGCCGTTGAAGCATTGGAAGAGAAGTACACCCAAGAGTTGGGTTTCGACGATCATTTCCACGATCACCACCACGGCGATAAGTTTCAGTCAAATTTTTTGACGCATTATATTTTTAGTACCGACCACAAAATGATCGCCCGTCAGTTCCTGATTACGGGTATTTTCTGGGCATTTATCGGTGCTGCTATGTCTATTGTTTTCCGCCTGCAATTGGGCTTTCCGGAAGCGGATATGGCCTGGCTTAGACCAATCCTGGGCAAATGGATACAGGTTAATGACGCGGGTATTGGCAAACTCGATCCTGAGTTTTACTATGCCCTGGTTACTATGCACGGTACGATCCTGGTGTTTTTCGTTCTGACAGCAGGATTGAGCGGCACTTTCTCCAATCTGCTGATTCCATTGCAGATCGGCGCCCGTGACATGGCTTCTCCTTTGTTGAATGCCTTCTCCTACTGGGCGTTTTTCCTCGCAGGCGTAGTGATGTTTTTGTCGCTCTTCCTGAGCACAGGGCCATTCTCCGGCGGCTGGACGGCTTATCCACCCCTGAGCGCATTGCCGCAGGCATCTGACGGTTCTGCTTCTGGTATGACGATGTGGATCGTTTCCATGGCATTGTTTATCGTTTCAGCCTTGCTGGGCGGTATCAACTATATCACGACTGTGCTGAACATGCGTACCAAAGGCATGAACATGTGGCGTATGCCACTGACCATGTGGGCGTTTTTTGTGACGGCCGTGCTGGGTGTATTGTCCTTTCCGGTTTTATTGTCGGGCGTATTGCTCCTGATGTTCGACCGCAGTATGGGCACCTCCTTCTACCTGAGTGAAATCGTGGTGGGCGGTCAGATTCTGGATAGAGTAGGCGGTAGTCCGATCCTGTTCCAGCACTTGTTCTGGTTCCTGGGTCACCCGGAGGTATACATCATCATTCTTCCTTCGATGGGTATTGTTTCCGAGGTACTTTCCGTGCATGCGCGGAAGCCGATTTTCGGATACCGCGCGATGGTGTTTTCTATTCTTGCCATCGGTTTTCTGTCGTTTATTGTTTGGGCGCACCACATGTTTATGTCCGGTGTGAACCCGTTCATTGCCAACTTCTTCGTGATTTTCACGCTGATTATTGCGGTGCCCTCGGCGGTCAAGGTATTCAACTGGATTTCAACGGTTTATGGGTCAAACTTCAGGTTTAATTCTGCCAGTTTGTTCTCGCTGGGCTTTGTGTCGATGTTTATTTCCGGTGGTTTGACCGGTATCTTCCTCGGTAACTCGGCGATCGATATCCAGATGCACGATACCTATTTTGTTGTTGCCCACTTCCACATTGTAATGGGTATTGCGGCATTCTTCGGCATGTTTGCAGGTATTTACCACTGGTTCCCAAAAATGTTCGGCCGTTTCATGAATGAGACGCTGGGTAAAATTCACTTCTGGGGTACTATTTTCGGAGCATATGCCATTTTCTGGCCGATGCACTATACGGGTCTCGCAGGTGTTCCGCGCCGCTACTACAGCATCGATAATTTTGAATCGTTCAAACATTTCACTGACCTGAACAAATTCATTACGGTGGCCGCTATTGTGGTGTTCTTCCTGCAACTGCTGTTTATCATCAACTTCTTCTACTCTATTTTCAGCGGACGCAAGATGACGGTTAAAAACCCATGGGGCGCCAATACCCTCGAATGGACCACCCCGATTGAAACGGGCCACGGCAACTGGCCGGGCAAATTGCCAACCGTTCAGCGCTGGGCATACGATTACGGTAAAAACGGTGAAGAATTTGTGCCGCAATACATACCCCTCAAGGAAGGAGAGCACGATCACGGGCACTGATAAGGGGCGTATTGGAGCATTTGAATAATTTGAAAATGACGTAATCAGGGATCTTCCCTGTTATTGAAAATACATGAGTCGCAATCAAGTCAAGTCAGCATTTTTGTTGGGCGGATTGAGCCAGTCTGTAACAGATTTCGGTCTGTTGGTGAAATTCAAATTAACCCTCCTGGTTCTTTTTTCTGCGGTGATGTCTTATGCAATCGTCGGGAAAGGAAATGTGAGTTGGCAGGGAATGTTACTGCTGACCTTGGGTGGTTTTTTTGTAACCGGCGCTGCCAATGCGCTCAACCAGGTGCTGGAGCGCGATTATGACCGGCTGATGCCGCGTACCGCCAACCGGCCTGTTGTGACCGGACGGATGAGCGTTTCGACAGCGGTATTACTGGCAGGATTGATGGCTTTGATCGGGATTTCCCTGCTGACGGTATTCAATCCGTTGACAGGATTTTTGGGTACGCTGTCGCTCATCAGTTATGCATTTGTGTATACGCCGATGAAACGCACAACACCTTTGGCAGTGCTGGTCGGTGCAATTCCGGGTGCATTGCCGCTGATAATCGGGTGTGTGGCTTTTGAAGGATATATTTCCTCCACGGCTTTTATGCTCTTTACGTTGCAGTTTTTGTGGCAATTCCCCCATTTCTGGGCAGTTGCATGGGTGGCAGACGATGATTACAAAAAAGCGGGATTTTACCTGTTGCCATCCAAAAATGGAGAAAAAGACAAAACAACCGGTTTGCTATCCTTCATTTTCTGTTTGTTGATGGTGGGAAATGCAACGGCGGGTTACTTGATGGGAGAAGTGGGCGTGATAGCCATGCTGGTGCTGAATACACTGAATTTGTATTGGGCCTGGTATTGCTGGAAACTATATAAAACTTGTTCGGGTGCGGCGGCCAGACGGCAGATGTTTATTTCTTTTATGCATCTTCCGTTTTCACTGATCGTCATTTTGCTCGACCGGTTGTAAATAAACAAAAAAGCAAAGTGCAAAAGGCAATGAAAACCAGGCTCTTACATAAAACCTGGTACTCGGTTGACTTTAGCGTTTTACATAAATGAAATCAATAAAGATGGACGCAATGACACCGGAATATAACCGGAGTAAGATACATCAGCACAAGTTTGCACTGTGGGTGGGTATCGGCAGCATCATCATGATGTTCGGCGCTTTTACCAGTGCTTATGTGGTTCGCAGGGCTTCGGGGAACTGGTTTGAGTTCAAATTGCCGGATATCTTTTTCCTGAATACCGCAGTGATCGTGTTGAGCAGTATTACCATTCACTTATCTTACAGGGCATTTTTGAGCGGTGCGGAAAAAAGATATAAAGGATTGCTGGTAACGACATTTTTGCTGGGGATTGCATTTGTGGTTTTACAATACCTGGGCTGGCAGGCGATGACTGATATTGGCGCTACTTTCACTGTGAATCCGTCGAGTTCGTTCATTTATGTGATTTCGGGTTTGCATGCGGCGCACGTGTTGGGTGGTTTGGGCGCCATTGCCGTAGCCATGGCACATGCGTTTATTTTGCCGTATAAACCGACACCACGCCGGAAACTGCGCTTTGAACTGGTGGTGCAGTACTGGCATTTTGTGGATGTTTTGTGGGTTTACCTGATTGTGTTTTTTATGGTGCAATCCTGAACGATTCAATATTGACTATTCATAACGAGTTCGGACCTGCCAAGACTTCGGACTTCGCACTGACGACTTCGAACTTAATAACATAACTGTTTGATTATCATGGCAGATACATCTGTTACACACGCACACGATACGCACGAACACGAAAGCGACGAGCAACTCTGGGAAGGCGGGAAGTCGCCCCTGCGTGCCAGCTACGGCAAAATAATGATGTGGTACTTTCTGGTATCCGACGCATTTACTTTTGCCGGATTTCTGATCGCCTACGGTGCGCTTCGATTCAGTATGCCAACCTGGCCTGAACCTGACTTCGTTTTTGCATCTTTCCCATTCGTGAAAGCGCACTGGCCTCTGGTTTTTGTAACCGTGATGACCTTCATCCTGATCTTCAGTTCGGTGACGATGGTACGTGCCGTACAGGAAGGACACCGGGAAAATTCCCGTGGCGTTGTTTTCTGGATGTTCCTGACCATTCTCGGCGGCGCCAGTTTCCTCGGTTGCCAGGCTTATGAATGGACCACACTGATTGTTGGAGAAAATATGACCGTCAGTCAAAACCCATTCGGCAGGCATATTGCAGACGGGATTTACCTCAATGCAGACGGTACCGAAGCCAAAAATGAGGATGGAACAGCCAAAACGTTCAAGAAAGACGAAAGTTACCTGCTGCACAAGCACGACGGTAAGTTCGATATTCCGAAAATACGTTATACTTCAGGCTCCTACGCCGGCCAGACAACCGAGGCTTCTTTCGGCCCTCCGGCATTTGGCGCCTTGTTCTTCTTTATTACCGGTTTCCACGGTTTCCACGTATTCTCCGGGGTGGTTTTCCTGACGATAATTATGCTGAACGCAGGCGGTAGTTTGTATGCCGCCCGCAAAAACGGTTATGAAATGGTCGAAAAGATCGGCCTGTACTGGCACTTTGTCGACCTGGTTTGGGTATTCGTATTCCTGGTTTTTTACCTGTTGTAACATCATCCGCAACAGCAAAACTCATTTTCCAACAAATTACACCGTTTTCAAAAAATGGCTGGACATCAAACATATGAAGAACAAAAGGCGCTCGTATTCAGAGGCCTGATGCTACTCGGCGCGATTACTATCGTGGAGGTATTTATTGCATTGCTTGCAAAAGGACACATGATCCATGGCGTCGAATTCAAACACGGTTTTGGGCATTACCTGTACATGCTCCTGATGGTGGCGTTTTCGCTGTATAAAGCATATTTCATTATCTTTTACTTTATGCACATGGCTTACGAAATGCGCGGACTGGTGCTCAGCGTTTTGTTGCCGACCACCTTGCTGATCTGGGCTATTATCGCCTTTTTCCAGGAAGGAGGTTCCTGGGGCGCGCGCCGTGAACTGATTAAAGAAAAGAATGAAGAAGTGGTACAACCTGCGCCTGCCGGAAAACCTACGGGCTACCTGATGCCTGGTACGGTACTGTATAAGGGTTGATCGGCGTATTAAGCGGTTTATAAAGGTTGATAAATAGTTGAGATTGATGAGGGGTTGAGATTGTTGAGGATGCCCCCTCAACAACCTCAACCCCTCATCAATCTCAACCCCTCATCACAACTTCACACCAACAGTTTTGTTGTAACAAACAGACTTTCAGAAGATGAGTAATACTGAGCAAAAACCCTCCAAAATGCGCAGGGTCATTATCGCAACCATCCTTTTTGTCATCCTGATCGGTTTCCCGGCAGGCTCTTATCTGTACATGCGCAGCGGAGTGAGCTGGCGCAAACAAGCCGTTTCAGAACTGGGACAATACGGAAAAATAAGACCCGCTTTTCTGATTCTTTCCACAGGTGAAAAGCAAAACCGCCTGGAATCCTGCGTTTCGGTTATTCATATCTTTGGTAAAGATCCGGACCTGACCGATGTCAACCGGAAAATAATTGATAATGGCGAACGTCTTTTTAACCAGTTCGGCAAACTCAGCGACGAGTCAATCCGGCGCGATTTCAGGCTGGCGATGATCGCGGAAGGCGGCACCGCAGAATTTACCTCTTACCGCCAGAAATTGCCCTCCGCAGATTATGCTACCTGGGTATGGACCGGTGCACTGGATTCCTGGGAAGTGATTGTCGATTATGGTTACGAGCAGTTCTGTAAAAATGAAGGGGTAAAACCCGCTGAACAATATTTCGCACTTGCCGACACTTCGGGCCAGATCCGCCGTTACTACGATGCATTGGACGAAAAACAGATCGGCAGAATGGTCGAACATATTGCCATGCTGCTGCCCTCTACCAAGTAAATGATCAAACGCAGATGTCAACTTTACAACCGGATATTCAACTAGAAAAAAAACTCAACCTGCTGGCCTACATCGTGTCCGTTGTGGTATTGCTGCTGGTAGGATTGATGCGGCGTGTGAAAATCGACGTAGGTGTTGATTTTCATTTTTTGCCCCCCATTCATGCTTCGCTGAATGCGCTTACTGCCGTGATATTGCTGGCAGCCCTTTATTTTATCAAAAACAAGCAGGTAGAAAACCACCGCAAGGCCATTTATGCGGCGATGGTTTGTTCGGCTTTGTTCCTGCTTTCCTATGTGGTGTACCACTTTACCACCCCTGAAACGCGTTTTGGCGGTGAAGGCAGCATCCGTACCGTTTATTTTATATTGTTGATTACCCACGTGGTTTTGGCTGCGGTAACCCTGCCTTTTATCCTGCTGACTTTCAACCGCGCGTATACCTGGCAAATTGAACGGCATAAAAAAATGGCCCGCTGGGTGTTTCCGCTCTGGTTGTATGTCGCGATTACCGGCCCAATCTGTTACCTGATGTTGAAGCCGTATTATTAAATTTGCACGATCCCGAAGGTTTCGAGTGAAATCGTGAATCGTGAGTTGTGAGTCGTGAGTGGTGTTCCAATCTGGCCACTCACAACTCACGACTCACAATTCACGACTCACAATTCACGACTCACGACTCACGACTCACGATATGTCCAGTAAAACATTCAAATTCATCGTATTA
>JADLCC010000166.1 GCA_020847425.1 Saprospiraceae bacterium | reverse complement strand
GGTACAACCAGGCCAGATAATATATAAAAAGGCGATCCGTATTGATGGATTCCAGGATCTCCACTTTCGTCAACATAAATGAAGTGCATGTGATTATCTTGTATATGGTTGAATGATTAATGGCTTGCGTGCTTGAGAAGCAACAAAAATAATACAAAATATGATTGCACCTGCCTTTCTTTGTCCCACCCGCCCAACCAGCGGCCCACCTCCATGAGAAAAATTATCACCAACCTGACCACCTGGGTACTCCTGGCTATCCTGGCCGGGGTACTGCTGGGGCATTTTGCGCCGGACACAGCAGTGCGCATGGAGCCGCTGGGCAAATACTTCATTAGTGTGGTCAAACTGTTTATCAATCCGCTGATTTTCCTGACCATTACGCTGGGGATTTCCGGCATGGGCGATTTGAAAAAGGTAGGGACTGTTGGTGGTAAAGCGCTGATATACTTCGAAGTAGTGACCACTTTTGCCCTGCTCATCGGCATCGTGGTCGCGTATTTCATACAACCCGGCGCGGGTGTGACGCCCCAAACGCAGGGCGTCGACATCAGCAAATACGCACAGGGCGCGGCGCAGTTTTCCTGGTGGAGTTTTTTTAAAGCGAACAGTACGCTCCAGGTCTTGCTGGTTTCTATTGTGTTGGGCATGCTGCTGAGTCATTACAACGGTAAAGAACGCATCGTTGCCGGGCTCAACTATGTTTCCAGATACGTCTTCAAAGCCCTGCACATGGTCATGCTGCTGGCCCCCATCGGCGCGTTCGGAGGTATGGCATTTACCATCGGCAAATACGGCCTACACACCCTGCTGCCACTCGCCAAACTGATGCTGACCGTGTATTCCACCATGGCAGTATTCATTTTCGGGGTATTGTGGCTCATTCTCAGGTATTACCGCGTGAGTATTCTCCGCTACCTGAATTTTATCAAGGAAGAACTACTGATCGTACTGGGCACGTCTTCCAGCGAGGCCGCACTGCCCGCGCTCATGGAAAAACTCGAAGTGATGGGCTGTCCCAAACCCGTGGTGGGCCTGGTGATTCCCGCCGGCTATTCGTTCAACCTGGACGGCACAACCATTTACCTGTCCATGGCGACCATATTTCTGGCACAGGTATACCATATCGACCTGAGTTTCGGGCAAATGCTCACCATTATCGGGGTACTGATGGTCACTTCAAAAGGGGCGGCCGGCGTGACGGGAAGTGGATTTGTGGTGCTGGCATCGACCTTGTCGGCCGTGCATGTGATCCCGTTGGAGGGACTGGCCTTGCTGCTGGGCGTCGATCGGTTTATGTCGGAAGCCCGCGCGATCACGAATTTTATCGGCAACGGGGTAGCCACTATTTTCCTGGCCAATCTGGAAGGCGATTTCGACCGGGGGAAAATGGAGGTGGCGTTTTCGAAGGAGGTGTATGAGTATGAAGAACTTTAGTGTTTTCGGGTTTTGGTGTTTTAGTGTTTTAGGCGCTTCGCCTAAACTATTTACGGTTGCCAAAAGCGAAGCGCCGAAAACACTAAAACACCAAAACCCGAAAACACTACACACCAAACACTATTTCTCCGCCTTCCCCTCAAACAACGCCAAAATAATATTCCCCATATACACGCCCAGCGCAGATTCCACCAGCGTGAGGAACATGGTCATATCCTGAAAATTCAGCACATTGGGCGCCAGGGCTTTGATAGTGATGAGCGTCATGACAATGATAAAATGTCCGTGTACCAGCCACTTGACCAGGCTGTTGATCGGAGATCCGTTTTGCGCAGCCAGATTAGGTTCGGTGATGCTGCGGCCGAGGAACCGGAATACCGCGCCGCCATACAGGGCGGTAATGGGGGCCAACACACCCATCAGGGAGGTGAATTCTTCAAAATCGAAGCCCCGCAGGATATAAAATACGCAGGACACCCCGATCAGGATGAAGTGATAGATCAGGATCAGCCGGGCAATGCGGGTGCGCGGTGACAGTGGTGCGGCCGTATTCTGGCCGGTGTTGGTTGTTGCGTCGGTATCTGCCATTGGCCTTGCAATGGTCGTTGAGTCAGAGGTTGTCATTGGCGAAGGTAGTCCAAAAGTTTTTTAAAGAGCCGTCTTTGATATTCTTCCAGGCTGCTCTTATAACGTAAGTCCATGTCTTTATAGTCGTTTTTTCGGGGTGGAAAAAGAATGCCGGAACCGTATTTGCCCTGAAACTCCCAGGAAAGTTCCACATCTTCTCCTTTTTGGAGTCCTTTGACATAAATGCGGTGGTACTCAAAAAAGCCGTCGGGACAAATTTCGTAACTTAAGTGGCTTACTTCCAAAATAAATTCATCGTAAGCCGTATAAGAAGTATCCACTTTAGCCTTCCAGAGTATCGGCGTTCCTTTGCTTTTATACTGGTTAACCAAAAACCTGCGTGCCGTATTGCATACGCCGGTCACATTTTTACCTCTGAGGAGGGTCGTATTGTCGCCGGTATTCACATCCTGCAAGGCAACGGGTGTGCTTACGTCCATTACGGCAGCGGATCGGATGCTGCGTTGTTCGACGGGAACTTTGCCGTTTCTGGCATAAGTTTTAGCCAAAAAATGTGCCGGATCGTGGCAGCGGACCACTACCTCTGCCTGTTCTTCGCGTACTTCGGCGAGGAAAGCCCATTTGTGCAGCAATCGTTCGTGGAAATACTGCCCGTTCACCTTGCGGTTGGCCTGTTCCAGTTTGTCCCAGGCGCGCTGGATGGAATCGCACACGTGTTTGCCTTTGTAGGCCGGGCGGATGAACAGGGTTACTTTCTGACTGGAAACAGCAACGCTGTCTGCGATCAGAATTTTGTCTAATTTGTTATGCTTGAGCCACTGCCCGAATTCTCCTTTTTTCTTCTGAAAAAATGTTTTGTCCTTCCGTAGGTCTTGAGCCGAGGCGGAAGCGACCGAAAGCAGGTAAAAAAGGCAAATAAAAGCGGGTAGCCGGATGGGGCTGTTTGCCATTTCGGAAGGTTTTGTTTGCCGGTAGAATACGGAACAAAACCATTGCATATTTTTAAAAGTTTCAGATTTAACGTTTTAGGTGGTGTTTTGCCACAGAAGTAGTGTTTTTTCACCACATAGGCACATAGGTTTACACATAGAACACATAGTTTTAGAGTACTCCTCGCTATGTGTTCTATGTGTAAACCTATGTGCCTATGTGGTGAAAACCCCGCAACACAGGCAAAAAAAATCCCGAATTTTCCGGTAAAGAAAAATTCGGGATACAGATATCAGCATCTATTCAGGTAAGTATGAACTGAAAAATTGATCTCAAGGGCAATGCCCCCTCAACTGCTCAGCCCCTCAACCATTATGCATATACCGACGCTTTGCCGAGTTTCACCACCAGCAGGTAGTAGAAAATTGCGCGGTATTTGTTGCGGTTGGAAGCGCCCAGTTGTTCAACAACGTCCGCTATCGCCTGATCCAGTTCCGGACCGTCACTCAGACCCAGTTTGCCGATCAGGAAGTTTGTTTTTACACGGGCCAGCTCGTCCGGATCGGAAGAAGACACACGGGAAGAGTCATCATTGTAGATCGCAGGGCCTAAGCCTTTTGTTACTGCACTCAAAAGCGTTTCATCATAAGAGATGCCGAGAGCGTCCAGTTCGGACTTGTACTTGTCAAAGGTTTCAACAAAAGTTGCCATAATAATTTGATTTGTTTTTAGGCCGCTAAGATCAAACTTTTATGGAAATCGGTGGGCGTTTTCGGGAGATTATTTTTAGACGTGAATCGTGAGACGTGAGTCGTGAGTGGTACATTGCTCAAACTTAACTTGGTAGTTTGGGCAATGTACCACTCACGACTCACGTCTCACGATTCACCTGATCACTTTCATCTCAAACCCCTTCTTCTCATTTCCAAAGCCCGCAATCGAATATGCAAAAGTCAGCATGACATAGCGGCCCAGCGAAACGATGCGTTCCTCTTCGATATAATTGAACTGGCTGCTGCGGTTGATCCCGACATTCCGGTTCAGCAGGTCATAGGCGGCCAGTTTGAGTTGCCCCTTGTTGTTTTTCAGCAGGTAGCGGGTGATGCTTGCCCGCAACAGGGGCACCGACCGCTGTTCTCCGAATGCCTCCTTCGAATAAATAGCGTAATCGAGTCCGGCGCCGAGTACCCATTTTTTGCTGGGGAAAACGCTGATGTCGCTGTAATACCGCTGGTTGAGGAAACTCTGGTTCAGCGACTCGCTCACAGAGTATTGTGTGCTGTTGAGCAGCAGCCGGGCGCCGATGCTGATATCGGCTTTCTCCTTTTTGCGGTTGTCAAACCCGATATTGATCGAGTGCTGCCAGCGATCCGTGTTGTTTTCTACCTCGTTCACAAACAAAATACCTCGGTTATACGTGCTGTTCAGGCTGATATTCAGGTTGGTTTTGATCGGCCGCAGCGGTGTTCCGTAACTCAGGTAAGTGTTCAGGGTCAGGTCCTGCGCCACATTGACCGGGCGAATGCTGCGGCGGAACAAGGAGTCCACCGTAGAAGCATTGGTGATGCGGTCGCTGATGTAGTTCGCGCCGAGCGTTGCAAAAAAACTGGTCAACGAAAACTGGTCGAAACGCAGCAGGTGCAGATTCATGTTGTGTCCGTATTCCGGATTGAGGTCCGGGTTGCCGGACTAGGTATTGAGCGGGTCGCTGTTGTCCACCACAGGTTGCAGTTGTTCGAGCGAGGGCTCGCGCAGGTTGGTGGTGTATTCTACGGAGAAATTGCGCCCGACGCCCATTTCATAGTTGTAAAACAGGGCGGGCAGCACCCGGGTAAAACTCCGGCTCAGGTTTTCACTGGAGCCCGCGAGTGTGCCGTCCAGCACGGAGTTTTGCAGCGCAGCGCCGGCGGTGAGGTTGTATTTTTTGCGGTTGCGGAGGTAATTCATCCCGGCGCGGTCGTAGCGGTAGCCGCGCTTGAACTGGTTGCTGAGCAAGGGATTAAACACTTCGCCCGGCGTGGGCGTCTCGATCAGGTCGTAAAAGTTTTTGTTCGTGCGGTTGGTGTATTGCTGCCTTGAAGCCTGCCATTCGAAGTATTGCCGTTTTCCGATCGGTTCGGTGTACGACAGCGAAATACCGTAGTTTTCCGCGTCGTCGCTGTATTGCTGCCGTTGCCGGACGCTGCTGGTGGTGGCTTGTCCGTTCGGGTAAAAAGTATTGTCGGCCAGCAGGTAGGCTTTTCGGCTGTCGCCGCTGTTGCGGTACGACAGGTCGGCCACAAAAGCGCGGCCCTTGCGGCCGAAGCGGCGGCGGTACACCAGCCCGGCTTCTCCGCGCAGGACTTGACCGTCAGAGTCGTAATTGCGCAGGCTGTTGTTCTGGATGATTTGCGCTGCGTCGAAGGTGCTTCCGCCCAGTTGGCTGAGCAGGGAGGCGTCGTTGTAATTGAACTTGGCGCGGGCAATAATATTCTGGAAAGAGTCGAGTTTGTGCCGCAGCGTCAGGTTGAGCCGGTGGTTCATATTGCCGCTGTTGCGCAATTCAACCTCTTCGGAGTCGAAATTGCCGGCGCCCAGCAGGTTTTGGCGGGTGGCCAGCCGGTCCAGGTCATTCTGGATGCGGTTGAAAAAATAGTTGCCGCTCAATTCCGTTTTGGGTGAAAAATCGTAGTTCAGGTTGAGACCGCCCGCCTGCGTGTCGGTAAATCCGCGGTCGGTGCTGCGGGCCATAGGGATGCCAGACTCGCTCGGATTGATTTCTATGCGCATCCGACCGTTGCCGCTGCCGGCCGACATAAAATTGGACAAGCCGCCCATCAGGTTGATATAATCTTCAAAAGAAAAACCCTGCTGGTTGTTGTTGTTGGCTGCGCCCAACGCTGAAAACTGCATTTTTTTGCCAAACCGGTTGACGTTGAATTTGCCTTCATAGCGCTCTTCCGTGCCGTATCCGCCGCTGACATTGCCGAAATAGCCCTGTTTTTTGTCCTCCTTGAGTTTCAGGTTGATGGTTTTTTCATCG
>JADLCC010000165.1 GCA_020847425.1 Saprospiraceae bacterium | reverse complement strand
TGGTCGGGTTGCTCATTTGCAATGCTCCGGCCCGAAAGCAGCCAGTTCAGCGGATTGACGGCGTTGATGAGGGTTTTGATTTGCAAGCCCTCCGGCGGTGGGTCATCGGTAAACTGTGTTTTTCCGGGAAATAAAAACGCAGGATACTGCAACGAAAACGAATAGATCACGACCTCGTGGCCCATTTCCTGCAAGGACTGCGCCAGCCGCTCGGAAGAGGCGGCGATGCCACCCCGTAAAGGGTGCGCCGGAGAAACGATGACGATTTTTTTTATGCTGGACACAAAATGGAATTGAGCGGTAAAGGTAATTCCAGATAGGTTATCAGTTATCTGCAATAGGGTATATTAAATGTTTTACAAGTCCTTTACATCGTTTTACACCCCAAAAAACACTTACATTGAATGTGCCGGTACATTTGGTGCATTGTTTCACTTAGAGCATGTTGAAATTTTCCAGGATTCGCCTCAACAGCAAAATCTCAACATGTTCGTAACGCTACATCTCATGCGCATTTTCGCTTTTTTGATCGTTTGCCTGTCCCTGGCAGCCTATGGGGCACAGAAAACCAGTCTCACCCCCACTGCCGTGTGTGCCGCCGCCGAAGCACCGGGACCAACCACAAACATCCTTTTCCAATCCGCCGACGGTGGCAAAACCTGGCAGGATTTGAGCAGGGGATTGCCTGAAAAACTGGATGTAAACTGTGTTTTTTCGCAGGATGGAGAAGTGTTTTTAGGTACTAACAACGGCAGCGTATTCCATAGCCGCGACCTGAAAAAGGGTATTTGGAAACAGGAAGTTGTAGGTGGAGCTTTCCCCGACCTGAGTGATATTTCCGATGGCAAAAACATGGTCACAGGCATTTTTCCCGGCCGTTCCGGTCTGTATGCCTGCGTTTATAAAGGCGGTTTATTCAGAAGAATACCTGCCACGGGAGATTGGCAGCCAATACACTTGCCACTGAACGAAAACATTATCAATACCGTGGCAGAAGATGAACAGGGAAATATTTTTGTCGGCTGTCAGAACGGTGTTTTCAAATCCGGCGACGACGGTAAAACCTGGAAACATGTTTTTAATGAAAGTTGGGTCAGCGAACTTATTGTAGTAAATGGCATACTGGTAGGCAGTGGAGTACAAGGGCTGCTGCGCTCGACTGACGATGGCGAACACTGGATTTGCACCTTGCCCGATAAAGGTGCTGTTTACAACACCTGTGCCATCGAAGGCCGCCTTCCGGTGGTTCGCGATCATTTCGCCGCCGTTCGCGTGGCCGGACCGGCATATACTTCCGAAACTGGTCAGTTGCGAAATTCTGTCGACGGCGGCAAAAACTGGCAACGCATGGATGAAGGTTTATTCCCATTGGAGGGCGTTTTTGATCTCAAACAGGCAGGAGACTTTCTTTTTTGTACCCATAAAGGCGGTATATCCCGCTCCGCAGACTGGGGTCAAACCTGGGAACTCGTGCAGTCGGCTACCAATCTCAAAGAACCGCTGCGTTTTGAATTGAGCACTTCCGGCAAACTCGTTTTTGCGGCGATTGTCTGGGGTGGTTGCTGATATAATTCCAGGATCTTAGGATTAAAGCCATCGATTGTACCATTTAGGATTGCTAAAAAAATCGGGATGACTCATGTTTGTCTTTTTGATTTTATTTCATGATCCGGGCGCGTACTTTTGGCCGCATACAGAGCAGAAACCTGTTCTGAAATAACGGATAAAAGACAACGATGGAATCACTCAGCCACATCCTCAACCACCTCGGCGAAGAACGCGAAAAATACTTCAACGCCGTATCGCCACCAGTCATACAAAGCAGCAATTTTGTTTTTCCCGATCTGGACACCTTCCGGGCCTCTTTTGAAGACGAACTGCATAGCCATACCTACACCCGCGGCAACAATCCTACGGTGGAAATACTGCGCAAAAAACTGGCAGCGCTGGAAGGAACGGAAGATGCGCTAGTGTTTTCCAGTGGCGCTGCGGCCATTGCGGCGGCGGTTATCGGCAATGTGCAGGCGGGCGATCACGTCATTTGCCAGGAACTGCCGTATTCCTGGACGTTCAGCCTGCTGCGCAAATTTTTGAGTCGTTTCGGTGTGGAACACACTTTTGTCGACTGCTCGGAGGTGGCTAATATCGAGGCCGCCATACGCCCCAATACACGTGTTTTGTACCTGGAGAGCCCGAACACAATGACCTATGAGTGCCAGGACCTGTCGGCCTGCGCCGAACTGGCCAGGGCGCATGGCTTGGTTACGATCATCGATAACTCTTACAGTTCGCCTATTTATCAAAACCCGGCCGCTTTTGGCATCGACATCGTGCTGCATTCGGGTACCAAATACCTCAATGGGCACTCCGACGTGGTGGTGGGCGTGTTGTGCGGTTCGAAGGAAATGGTGCAAAAGATTTTTCAATCTGAATTGATGACCCTGGGCGCGGTGCTGAGTCCGCACGATGCGGCACTGGTGATTCGCGGTTTGCGGACTTTGCCTTTGCGGGTGCAGCGCAGCAATGAAAGTGCGCAGGTTTTGATCGAAAAACTGGAGCAACACCCGAAAGTGTCGCGTATCTGGTATCCGTTTCATCCTAATTTTCCGCAACAGGAACTCGCCAAAAATCAGATGCGCGGTTGCGGCGGCCTGTTTTCCGTCCAGTTTGAAACGGATTCGATGGAAAAAATGGAAGCGTTTGTCCATCGCCTGCGCTGTTTCACCATGGCGGTTAGTTGGGGCGGGCATGAGTCGCTCATTATACCCACCATCGGGTTTTACAATATTCCGGGCAGACCCACTCCGCCGACACCCTGGAACTTTGTCCGTTTTTATATCGGACTGGAAGATCCGGCCTGGCTTTGGGAGGATTTGGAGCAGGCGATGGAGGCGCTTTAGATCTTTTAGATTAAATGGAACACGGATTTTGGGATTAGATGGAACACGGATTGGATGGATGAGACACGGATTTTAAAAAATTATCTATTTTAATATCCGTGTCTCATCCGTTAAATCCGTGTTCCATTTAAGCTGTTTCATATAATCAGATCGTCTAACTTTGCCGGCATGTCTCCCCGTCAGATTATCGTTTTGCTGCGCCCCGAACATTGGGTAAAAAACCTGTTTTTATTCATCCCGGCATTTTTTGCTGCGCGA
>JADLCC010000164.1 GCA_020847425.1 Saprospiraceae bacterium | reverse complement strand
CGCCCCACGCCCTCGGGCAAGGAAGTGTCGGATGCGGAAACGATACGCGACATCGTTCGGGAACCCACTGTATGGACCGACTACTGGCCCTGGGCGGCAGGAGCGGTGGTAGTGGTAGCGGCGGCTCTGTGGTTTTTCCGGAAAAAACCGCAACCGGTGCAGCAGCTCATTCCAGCACCCGTTCAGGCGCCGGTGCATGAAATCACGTTGCAGCAACTCGCCGTTTTGGAACAACAACAGCCCTGGAAACACGGAAAAACCGAGCAGTTTTACGCCGAACTGAGTATGATCATCCGCGGCTACCTGGAGCGCCGTTTTCACATACCTGCACTGGAATCGACGACCAAAGAAATACTGCCCATGTTGAAAAAAACCGATTTTCAGGCGCAACAAAGCGAAACCTTGCGCGAACTGTTGTCTCAATCGGATCTGGCTAAATTTGCCCAGACGCCCCCGCCGGACCAGTTGCACGAAAAAAACCTCCTGAAAGCCAGACAAATCGTGATGGCGAGCGCCCAAACTTCTGTCCATCAAAAAGTTACACCTCCTGTAGCCAATAAACCTTATAGCAATTATGACCTTCGCTGAACCTCTTTGGCTGCTGTTACTGCTTTTATTGCCCGTGCTGGCCTGGGTGTACCGGCGTGCAGCGGCGCAGCGGCATGTGGCGTTACAGGTGTCCCGCCAGCAGGCCATGCGCGGCGTCAAGACCTGGGTGGTGTACGCCCGAAAATGGATACAGGGCCTGCGCTGGATCGTGCTGGCACTGATCATTCTGGCAATGGCCCGCCCGCAAAAGAAGTGGTACGAAGAAAAAATAGAGGCGGAAGCCATCGATATCATGCTCGTTATCGACGTTTCGGCCAGTATGCTGAGCAAGGATTTTAGCCCCGACCGGCTGACGATTGCGAAACAGGTCGCGAGCGATTTTGTCAGCCACAGGCGCTACGACCGACTGGGACTGGTTGTTTTTTCGGGCGGCGCATTCACCCAATGCCCGCTGACCTCCGACCACCGCATCCTCCAGGCTTTTATCAACAACATGCAGGTGGGTCGCCTGAAAGACGGTACCGCTATCGGCATGGGATTGTCGACGGCCGTTAACCACCTGAAAAACAGCACTTCCAAAAGCAAAGTGGTCATACTCTTGACCGACGGCGAAAACAATGCGGGCGTTGTCGGGCCCGTTCAGGCTGCCGAAATCGCCAAAGCGCTGGACGTTCGGGTGTACACCGTCGGGCTGGGGACGGATGGAACCGTACTGTCGCCGGTCGCCCGAAACAGGGACGGCTCCTATACTTTTGCCACCCGCACGATGGTATTTAACACACAATTACTGGAAGAAATGGCGCGCATCACGAAAGGCCAGTTTTTCCGGACCCGCTCACCGCAAGACCTGCAAAACGTGTATAGTTCGATCGATCTGATGGAAAAAACAGTGATCACTTCCAATTCGGTGCGCCGCACCCTGGAGTTGTATTTCTGGTTGCTGGATGCCGCGTTTTGTTTGCTGGTGTTGGAAATGCTGCTGCGGTGGGGGCCGCTTAGGGTGATTACGGTTTGAGGGTGTTTTAGTGTTTTGGTGTTTTGGTGTTTTTGTAAACTCCGCCCTGAAATATGTTATAAATTGCCGCCGTGCGAGGGTCTTTCTGCCCCTCAATTTGTTACCGCTGCGGGCTTACTACCCCGCCAAAGCCGAGCGTTAAAGTCTAAAACACCAAAACACCAAAATACTAAAACACACTTATGGTAGCACTCGAAAACCCCATCCTCCTTCACCTCCTCTGGGCCTTGCTGCTGCACGCATTGCTTCTGCTGGTGTATTGGAACTGGCGGCAACGGACCCTCCGGCGCTTAGGATCGCCTGCGCTGGCGGAGCGCCTGCTGCTGGGTTTTTCGGAAAAAAGGTTCTGGTTGAAAAACGGGCTTTTTTCCGCAGCATTGGTCTGCCTGGTGTTGGCCATTACCAACCCCCAGCGGGCTGTGCGCCGAACGCCGCCGCCGCAGCAAAGCGCCGATGTGCTGATTGCGCTGGATATTTCACAAAGTATGCAGGCCAACGACGTGGCGCCGAGCCGGCTCGCGCAGGCAAAAAAACTGCTCCTCGAACTCGTAAAAGCCATGGAAGGCGAGCGCATCGGACTGATTTTTTTCGCCGGCGATGCTTATGCTCAGATGCCCTTGTCGACCGATTATGAAGCGCTGGTGATGTTTGCCAGCAATGCGACACCGGATTACATCACCGACCAGGGCACCGATTTTTCACCGCCCATTGATCTGGCGGCGCGGTTGTTTGCTTCCAACCCGGAATCGGGGCACGCGCTGATCCTGATTTCCGATGGCGAACAACACGAAGACCTGCCGCTGCAACGCGCCCGGGAAGCCTTTGCCGATGGTATGATCATTCACACCGTCAGTGTCGGTTCGGGGGCTGGCGCGCGGATTCCGACCGGGAATGGCGACTACAAACGCGATTTCACGGGCGAGGTGATTCGCAGCAAAGCCAATGAAACCTTGCTGCGCAATATTGCACAATCTGCCGGCGGTCTTGCGCTGGCGCTCAACGATAACCGTACGGTTGAACAACTATCCGATGCCGTAGCCGGTCTGCAAAAAAGCGCCGTGGAGGCAAAGGCCTATACCGATTACGTTTCCTATTTCCAATGGCTGCTGCTGGCGGCACTGCTGCTGCTGGTGACGGAGCAGGTGATGTGGTGGCGGAAAAGGCCGGAGAAGGTTTAACAATGATATTCACGGTGTATGCTGCGGTCCGCTCTAAGGTGTACGTTACGTTTGTCTTCCTGACGGGATCCGTCCACTCTACGTAAGGTAAATGGAGTTAAAACGCGCCGTAGCGTGGACGGATCCCGTCAGGATGACAAACGTAGCGTACACCGCAAACCAGATAAAGACACACAAATACCGCATATGAAACATATAACAATCCTGCTTTTCCTGGCCCTCGGTTTTACACCAACCCTCCACAGCCAATCCGCGCACAAGCAACTACAGCAAGGCGACCAGTTGTACGACAAAAAAGAATACGGCAAAGCCGAAGCAGCCTATAAAAAAGCCGCTGCAGGTTATGCCGCTTCCTACAATGCGGGAAATGCCGCTTTTCAGCAGGGCAAATACGAGGATGCTGCCGAACTTTTTAAAATTGCGGGCAATGCCGGCGCCGATGCCGCTGCCAAAGCGGCTGCCTGGTTCAACATGGGCAACGCGTATTTGCAGGCGGGCAAATACGATGAAGCCATCAAGGCATACGAAAGCAGTCTGAGAAAACAACCCAACCGCGCGGACGCCAAAAAAAACCTGCAAATCGCCAAAAAGAAAAAGAAAGAAGCGGAAAATCCCCCGCCCCCGCCGCCACCCCAGAAACCCCCGCCACCGCCGCCGCCCGCGCCCAGGCCGCAAAACAATTACCTCGATCGCGCACAACAGGCCCGAAAACCGGAACAACCCCAGCGGAACCTGTCGCCCGAGGCTGCGAAACTGCTGCTGGATGCCATGGTCAAACCCGAAGAACAACGCAATGCGCAGGATTACAGGGAGTTGTCGCCGGCGACTCGGCCTTCGAGGGTGAAAAAAGACTGGTGATATTCGGAACAGTACCAGCCTTCCGATGCACCTTCCCTTTTTATAAGCATTCTGATACGGCTCAATAGTATTACTATTGCAATATTGCTCCACCAATATGTGTTTCCTGCACAACTGCCTGAAAAACAATCTTGTTTTTTGGTCTAAAAAAGATTGAAAAAAGTTGCGTGGCATTTATTTGTATGTACATTTGTCCTGTCTTATACCTAATCCGCGTATACCGTAATAGTGCTCATGACTTTTTTGCGCGTACCATCCTGCCGTTTTACCCCGGCTTCCATGCCACATTCTCTTGCATATCTTTTTTGGGGTTTCAGGTTTCTGACAGGTTTGCTATCTGTACCAAAGTCACATCTCATCAAGACTGATTTATTGAACCGAAAAAAGGTTTTGTAACCTGTTTGTTCAGGCCATTGCTTTTTTCCAGTTCTCCAAAGTTGAAAATCAACTGCGGCGCGTTGCGTTGTGGTGCTTTCTGTTATAGTCCTATATCATTCTGATTCCTGTAATCTTAAATTCATGAAAATGAAAAAATTGTACCCGACTAATTTTAGTCTGTTCCGAATTCGTACCGCCCAAATGTTCGCGCGTTTGGTAGTGGCGACGATGCTGGTGGTCTTGGCGAGTTTTGCCAACCAACTGCTCGCACAGGTTTCTGTGACTGCTACGGCAGGAACGCCTGGCCCAACGCCTTATACTACGTTGAAAGAAGCATTCGATGCGATCAATGCGGGAACCCACCAGGGGGCCATTACCGTAGGTATTACAGCCAGTACATCGGAAACGGCTCCTGCTGTGCTTAACAGCAGCGGCGCCGGTTCGGCTGTCTACACTTCCGTATTGGTACAACCAACTGCAGACGGCGTTACCGTCTCCGGAGCGACGGTTGCCGGCCGCGGGTTGATCGAACTGAATGGTGCGGACAACGTCACGATAGACGGAGACAATCCGAACACCGGCGGCACCAACCGTAACTTGACGCTTACGAACACGGCTGCTGTTACGGTAAACTTAACATCGGTTATTCGGATAGCTGTTTTAGCAGCCGTCCCAAGTGCCGATAACAATACGTTTAGAAACCTGAATATCAACGGCAATGGAGTTGGTAGAAATGCCGCCGCCTTTACGAGTACAACTGCCAGTGAAAACTCTTCCTTTGGTATTTATGCAGGTGGTTTGGCAACCGGCGCGACAACTGCGCCCGGACCTTTAACCTCCGTTTCGACCAACACAGCGGCATCAACCACAACGATTAACGCCTTTAATGCGACCAATAATGCGGTTAATGCATGTGCGCGTGGTATCTTTTTTAACGGCGCTGCTGCTGGTGTTTCAACCAGTGTAACGATTGCCAACAACGTCGTAGGCGGTTCGGGAACATTGGTCGGCGCTCCGCCTTACGCTTCGCCGGCAACAACGGTATATACAAAAGGGATATTCGTTGCAGGTACTACGTCTGTTGCTATTACAGGCAACACACTCCAAAATATCCTCTCCTTTGTCGGCACGACAATGAACGCGATCGAACTCAACTCAGCAATCGGTGCGGGTGGCGTCAATGTCAGCAATAATACGATTACGGGTGTGGTCAATAATGGCACTTCATCAGGCGCCAATGGTATTGCCCTGACCTCTTCCTCGTCAAACCCGACAGTTAATGGCAACACTATATCCAATATTCAGACTTTGTCCGGTTCTACTGTTGCAGGCATTATCCTCAACCACACCGGCACAGCCGGTACGGCACAAAACAACAAAATTTCCACCGTGTATTCGCGCGGAAGCGGCGGTTTTGCTGCCTATGGAATTAACCTGAACACGGGGAGTGCGTGGACGATTCAAAATAACATGGTTTGGGACATTAATGCGTTCATTAATAATTTTAGTGCCTTAAGCACCCAGTTCGGTCCCTTCGGGATAAGGGTAGCAGCCGGTCTCAATCACAGGATCTACCATAACTCCGTGAATTTGTCCGGCGCGTTCGTCGGCGGTTCAAGCTTTAGTTCAAGCGCAGCGTTTGTTATAACAGCAACCTCCCTTACGGGTATTGAAGTTAAAAATAACATTTTTGCCAATACAATGACCGGCGCTCCAGCGGGCACTTCGGTTTCGGCTATTATGTTGCCTTCAGGTGGCACGAGTGCTATGAACCTGGTTATTAATAATAATGATTATTACGCCCCGGCAACCATTATTGCGCAAGTGGGTACGACCACGCTTTCCACATATACTGCTGCCGCATTTGATGCCGGCACAACAGTGGGTGCAAGTAACCTGAGGAATTACACGAGTACATTGTTGGTGGCGAATACCAACAATGATAATGCATCCTTGGTTGTTTCACCTCCATTTACCTCTTCCACAGATTTGCACATCCCGAACGGGACATTCACAAATTTGGAATCGGCAGGTATGGTGGTGACTACCACGACCGACATCGACGGAGAAACCCGCTCCTTGACGGCCCCTGATATCGGCGCCGACGAGTTTTCAGGCACTTCTTGCGTCGGCGTAACCCCGACAGTGGCAGTGCTGCCTACCAGCACGAACTACTGCTCCGGCAGCACGCCCATCGTGCTGACTGCATCCGGTGCGACTACTTATACCTGGTCGCCTGCTCTGGGATTGAGCGCAACGACGGGTACTTCCGTAAATGCGTCACCTTCCGCTACGACTACTTACACCGTAACGGGTGATGGCTGCACCGGTTCTGCAACAGTAACAGTTACGGTGCTTCAATCGCCGACCATTTCGGCTACTGCAACCGAACCCACAGTGGCTTGTAACGGTACTTCGCAATTGCAGGCCATCGTTCCAAATACTGCTTTGCCCAATACTTATTCCTTTGCGGGTTCAAGTGGGTCGTATGCTGCCATTTCAGGCACATCGGCCGGCGCCGGCGCCATAGGTGATGATGTGGGTGTAGGAAACTTGCCTATCGGATTTACCTTCAATTATAATGGCATTGCACAAACCGTTTTTGCCGTTTCCTCCAATGGTTTTATTCAATTGGGAGTAATCACTCCAACCATTTCTGGCTTTTCAGCCAATGCACTTGCCACCAATGCAAATGTTATTGCTGGATTATGGGATGATAACAACACTACCGGCGGAGCCGTAGAATACAGCACCACCGGAAGCGTAGGTAACAGGATATTGACTGTACAATGGACCAACATGCACGTTGGTGGTACTGGATCGGCTTCTAATCCAACCATTTCCATGCAATTGCTGCTGTATGAGGCTACCGGGCAGATACAATTCATATACGGTTCAACCAGTGCGGCATTCACAAGCACTACTGCGTCGATTGGTATTTCAGGCAGTGCGGGTAACTTCTTAAGCGTTACGCCTTTAAGTCCTGTCAATACCTCAACAGTCTCTTCTGTAACCGAAAACTCGACCATTTCTTCGGCTACTAATTTTCCAAGTGGCACGATTTATACGTTTTCGCCACCTTCGGCGACTTATGCCTGGACGCCGGCTACTTTCCTGAGCGCTACCAACATAGCCAATCCGGTGGCATCCAATGTAACTGCTACTACGGTTTACACGGTTACAACAACGGCTGCCAACACATGTACGGCCTCGGCTATGGTCACTTTGACCGTTTCTCCGGCCTGTGTCACTGTTGTATGTCCTACCGATCTTACTATCTCGGATGACAACGGCGCTGTTTGCAGCGGCGGAGGTACGGATGATTTTGCTGCCTGGCAGTCCGACCGTGCGGCCGCAGTAGCCGGCGCGGGCGGCACCGGTGTTGTGAATTCCGTAGAATATACCGGAAGCGTCACAGGTACGATTGCAGCCATTTGCTCTACACTTGTTCAGACAGCGACCGCTTTCATGCGTTGTGATAACGGCACGCCCAATGATTTGAATGATGACCAAGTGACGGCTATCGGAACATACTCGCTGACGGTTTACCAGCCGGTGACGGCTCCAAGCATCTCTACGGATGGTTGTGCAGTAACCGTTACGGGCGCCTGCGCAAGTGACGTGGTCACCTTGTCCGGCGCAACTGCTACGGGCACGATTTCCGGAAACGGCACCAATTCCGCCACCTTTACAGCAGATGCGGGCCAAGCTGCCGGTACGATCAATTATAGTATTGCAAGTGGTGCATTGAACAGTACCTGTCCTCCATTGACAGGTGCCGCTTCTACGCCGGCTTGCGCGGCTGATCTTTGCTCGAGCATCCAGACGCTGACTTGCGCTACACCTGTCACCGCAACGCTTTCCGGTTCGGGAGCAGGATGGAACTCCGGTGACTGCGGCTTTTCTACGCCTGGCGCTGAAGCGCTATACAGTTTTACGCCAACACTTACCGGATTCCACACCCTGGTAGTTACTTCAGCCTCTGGTGGTTATGTAGATTATTTCTTTAAACTGGCATCAGGTGGATGTTCCTCCACGGGTTGGACTTGTAT
>JADLCC010000163.1 GCA_020847425.1 Saprospiraceae bacterium | reverse complement strand
TCAAGGGTAATGTGAGCCGCCTGGGCCGTCGTTGTGCGTCCCCGCCAACGACAATTAAGCACCCAAGCCAGGCAAATTGATCCTTTATTTTGCCTGAGATTCAACATAACTTGCTGTTGGCGGGGACGCGCAACAGCGGCCGGGGCGCTTGTGCTTCGATTTTGCAGGGTAATAAAATTCGGGGTGACTCATGTTTAGTTACCGTCAAACCATCAAATATTTCCAAAGGTCTGACAAACCACAAACCCGAACTTGTTCATTCAAGGGATAGTCTGTAGTATGTGGTACCACAATAAAAGCAGGCGGGTTCCCTAAATCGTTTAATGCCAGGTGATTGCCTTTGCTCATGGAAGGATTAGCAGACATTTTGATTTCAATTGCAGCAACCGGCGCGTTTCCCTTGACCAGAACGAGGTCAATTTCAGAGCCTTCTTTCGTTCTGTAAAAATAAGGCAGTACGTTTGAAGGCAAATTTGTTATAATTTGTTGCACAACATATCCTTCCCATGAAGCTCCAATAATCTGGTTTCCAAATAGTTGGTTTTTATCAGAAATACCAGCCAGATAATGCAGCACGCCACTATCACGGAAATAAACTTTGGGCGTTTTTACCAATCGTTTACCGACGTTGGCATACCATGGTAATAAAAAACGAATGAAATAGGCATTTTCCAGGTAGGCAAGATAGCGCTTTATGGTTGGCGAAGTCAAACCCAGTGAGTTGGCCAACGTACTTTGGTTTAGCAAATTTGCATGCAGACCGGTCAGCATCTGTAACAACATTCTAAGCGTTTGTGAAGGAGCCGTCAACCCAAATTGCGGTAAATCACGTTCAATAAATGTTATGACAAAATCCTGAAGCCACTGGAAAGCGATTTCTTCCTCGGATGCAAATAGTGCCGGAGGGAAGCCGCCCCTCAACCAGTTTTTTTTGAAATCACCATCAGGTAATTCTCTGAAATGAAATGGGGAGAGTTCAAGGTAAGATATTCGACCGGCCAAGGTTTCTGAACTTTGCCGCAGTAATTCCGGAGACGCTGATCCCAAAATTAGAAAACGACTTGGTTCGCGGCGCTGGTCAACCAGAGACCGAAGCAATGGAAACAATTCAGGTTTGCGTTGAACCTCATCTAAAACGACCAGAGATGCTTCGTTTTCTTTTAAAAACAATTCAGCATTGCTCAAACGGTTCAAATCGGAAGGTAGTTCAAGATCAAGGTAAACTGTCTTGCGCCCCAATTGCTGAAGAATAGATTTTGCCAAAGTGGTTTTTCCCGCTTGCCGAGGGCCAGTTATGGCTACTACAGGGTATGAAGCCAGCCTTTGCTGTAAAATGGGTTCGACGCTACGTGGGTAAATCATTTTTTGCGACAAATTTAAAATTTAATTTAAAATTTGTCGGAATAAATTTAAAAAATCAACGAGAACCAATCGTCGAAACGCCATACAAAGGCACATTTTTCATGCAGTCTTGTGCCCGGAAAAAGTCTCATTGAGGTACGAATTGCCCTGCCAGGTTTGTATTTTTTTACAAAAACTTTCAACGTTACATTTTTTCAAACGAAAAAATGTAATGGTTCACACTTTTTCAAACGAAATCTTGAAGACTGCCGTGCAATACAGATAGGCTAAACAGTATTTACGGTACAAACCATCCCTTTCATCCCAAATAATCAGCATAAGTACCAGGTCAATATTAGTTTTCATTATTTGCTTTGGCTTTTACACTGCAACTGCGTTTGTTTTTCGTTACAATACCACCGCATTGCGCCTCAAAACAGCCTTATTGCAGCGCAAAATCCTTTACAAATAATGAAAACTAATATTGACCTGGTACTTAAATAAAAATAATGCTCGATTTTGACGCCCACAACCGTTGATCAAACAGCAAAAAATATGCAACGCCGACAATTCCTCGCACAAAGCACCCTCGCCACCGCCGCCTTGCTCACCCCTGCAAGCCTGCTGTGCAGCGCCCCCGACGACCGACCGCTCGGTATCGCTTTGGTGGGCCTGGGCAATTATGCCACCCACCAACTGGCGCCCGCCCTGCAACAAACCAAAAACTGTCGCCTCGCCGGCATCGTCACTGGTTCGCCGGAAAAGGCCGCCACCTGGAAAGCGAAATACAGCATCCCGGATAAAAACATTTACAATTACGAGACCTTCGACCGCATCCGCGACAACCCGGACATCGATATCGTGTACGTGGTTTTGCCCAATTCGATGCACGCGGAATACACGATCCGGGCTGCACGGGCAGGCAAACACGTGATCTGTGAAAAACCAATGGCACTGAACGTCCGCGAATGCGAACAAATGATCGCCGCCTGCGCCGAAGCAAAAGTGCAACTTGGCATCGGGTACCGCCTGTACTACGAACCGCACCACCTGGAAATGCGCCGCCTGGGCGTCGAAAAACCGCTCGGCGCCGTCAAAACCATCGAAAGTAGCCTGGGGTTTTCCATGGCCAATCCGGAATCCTGGCGGCTGAACAAGGCCATGGGCGGCGGCGGGGCCATCATGGACCTCGGGGTGTACTGCATCCAGGGCGCGCGCCGGACGGTAGGCGAACTGCCCTTCGCCGTAACGGCACAGGGCTATGTGCGCGACACGAAAGTATTCAAAGGCATCTATGAAATGATGATGTTCCAGATGGAATTTCCCGGCGGAGCAGTGTCCAATTCAACCACGACGTACTCTTCTTATGTCGACCGGCTGTACGCCACCAGCGATTACCGGTGGTTCGGTTTGCAACCTTCTTACAATGCGACCGGCGCAAAAGGAATATCCTCCGAGGCGCCTATCGACTACAAAACGCCTGATTTTCAACAGATTGCGCAAATGGACGCCTTCGTGCAAAATGTCCGCGACAACACGATACCGGAAGCATCGGGACTGGAAGGAATGACTGATTTGAAAATTATTGAAGCCATTGTGCTGGCCGCGCAAAAAGGGCAAAGGGTGGAGTTGAAATGGTAGGGATGAGTGATGAGGAATGAGGGATGAGGGATGAGGAATGAGTTATGAGTGTTTCAGGCTGGAATGGGTAGGATGGAAGGCAAGTGACACCAAACATACGATCAATACAAAACTGTACTCAAATCCGTTTCTGCCTGCACCTACAACAAACCAGCCTTCTTTAAAATGTACTAAAACGATGCCCATCAGTAGGTTGAAAACAAACAATACTGCGATCGGGCGCACAAACTTGCCCAACAGCAGCAACGTGCCGCCGACCAGTTCGAACAAGGTAATTGCCCAGGCGATATACAGTCCCAATGGCGCGAATCCAACCGCATCCAGAAACTGCTCCCCAAATGGTTTGACACCCCCGATATACACACGGGTGATGCCGTGGGTCAGGAAAATGAAGGCAACTGCCAGACGGATGAGTAAGAGGCTGTTCATAGGGATGAGGGATGAGGGATGAGTTATGAGTTTTGAGTTATGAGTTATGAGTTATGAGTTTTTGGAGTTTCAGGCAGGAATGGCAAAGTAAAGAATACTTTGAGAATACTCAAATAACTGGGCTGGTAACAAATCAACTAATTGATTTTCAGCGCTTTAAAAAAAGCAAATTCCATAGTTTTTTGAACACTCCATACTTTATTTCCCATTCCAGCCTGAAACACCCATAACTCATAACTCATCCCTCATAACTCATAACTCATTTAATAACTTTTACCGCCTCCGACGCCCCAATATTGCTGATCAGCCGAAGCGAATACACGCCGCTGGGTAAATGCGCGGTTGGGAAATGAAAGGTATGCGATCCAGCAGTCAGTTGTGCTACTCCTTTGCTGAACACGACTTTCCCCTGCGCATCCATCAGTTCGAACCTGCCTTGCCGGAAAGGTTTTTCATTCACCAGAATCCAATTTAACGAATCGCTGAACGGGTTGGGGGTTGCCCTGATAGCCAGGACATTGTTTGGCAGCGGACTGTTTACACTGGAAGGCTGGCCTTCCACCACTGTGATGGTCTGGTTGACAGCAGTAATGCCCAGCGACTGCAGCTGACCCGAAGGCCATTTGATAGCGATGCTGTCGATTTGAGTGCCTGCGCCGAAACCAAAATGTGCCGTCAGGCTGTTCTGTCCGCAATAACCCGACTGGGCGCTGATATCGCGGAGTTGGGTGACGGATTGACCATTGATGGATGCTGTTACGCGGATCTGTGCGCCGATGGCGGCCTGGTTGGAAACGACACCGATCAACTTGATTTTTAACCAGTGGTTGTTGTTTCCATTGTTCATAAAAACAGTGTGGTTGGGCTGAGCGGCGGCGCTGTTCCTTTTGCAGTTGGCAATCACGAGGTCTTGAAAACCGTCTTCGTTCAAATCGCCCCAGGCTGCGCCGTACGAACAAGGAGTGACGTAACTGGGCAAACTCGTCAGGTCGCGGGTGAACACCCCGGTACCGTCATTTTGGTATAAAAAATTGTTGGTCACGCCGCTACAATACCCATTGGCAACAAAAAGGTCGAGGTCGCCGTCGTTGTCATAATCCGAAAAAGCGCTGCCGAACGAGCAGCCGCCGTCCGAATTGATCTCTCCGGGAGCAGCAACCGTAAATCCGCCATTGCCATTATTGATAAACAGGCGGTTGTTTTGCGGCGCAAAATTGCCCGAATTGCCCACAAAAAGATCGAGAAAGCCGTCGTTGTTCACATCGCCCCAGCTGGCTGTAATGGAACTCAGGACTTCAGTAGTTACGGGATCGTTGTTGACTTTGGCGAATCCGCCGTTGCCATTGTTGCGCAACAAGGTGTTGATGTGTTCCGATTCGCGGGTGATAAACAAATCGAGGTCGCCGTCGTTGTCATAATCGGCCCAGTTGGCCGAGCGACTTGCAGTGTTTTCGTTTAAATAAGCAGCATTAATTTTTACAAAACTGTTGTTGCCCGTATTGCGGTACAAAAAATCACGCAGGTCGTCGCCGCCGCTGTTGGTGACGTACACATCTACCAGGCCGTCGTTGTCGTAATCGCCGAAAGCAGCCGTTTCCGAATGGGTTCCGGTAGTGCCTGCCACGGCATTCGGGAGATGTGTGAAGGTTCCGCTCCCATTGTTTCGATAGAAAAAATTGGGTTGCCCGTACCAGGTGACCATGTAGGCATCCAGGTCGCCATCGTTGTCCGTATCGGCGAAGGTTGTGCCGTCGGAAGGGCTGTTGTCCTGCACGATCGGGCCGCTCTGGACGGCCGAGAACACGCTGTTGCCGAAGTTCAGGTACAACTCGTTGTTTTGCCCCCCTTGCAGGCCATTGGAAATAAACACGTCGTCGAGACCGTCGCCATTGACATCGACGATGTTGACGCTGCGGCTGTCGCCGGGCGTATCGCTGAGCGGTGAATTGCTCAGTTGGGTAAATTGTTGGGCGAGCCCTGCCATACCTGGCAAAAGAAGTAAAGTGATCAGTTTTGTTCGCATAAGCAGTAGTTTTGAAGCAAAGTAGGCGCTTCCCGCCGATGCCGGTATGCTTAATCAACCATGGGCGCGTTGCTCCGGTTAAATGGTGGTTTGCTACCCGGTGAATGACAGCGGCGATATTATTCCGATTCTTTTTTCGCTGATACCTTTGCAGCATGAAGTGGATAAACAATTTCTGGATCCGGCACGGCATTTTCTGGGTGCTCTACTGGCTGATCATGGGTTTCATCGGCGGCCGCTACGATTTGCAGTTCGGCCGCGCCTATGCGCATGAAGCCATCGAACTGCCGCTGCGCATGGTAATGGTGTACGCCGTACTGGCGAGAACGCCGATTCTGGGAAAGGGAAATTGGTGGCGCTGGCTGGCTGAAGTCCTGGGTATTTTGATCTTGACCACTTTTGCAAGCAGGGTGTTGATGTACTGGGTTATTTACCCCGCTTTTTACAAGGCCGAATATACCATCACCTTCTGGGCGGAAAGCCGGTTAATTTATGCATTTCTGGATCTCTCGCTGACGCTTTTTTTAGTGCTTTCACTCCGGTTTGCCCGGCAGTACATGGAATTTACCAGCCAAAAACAGCAATTGCTGGTGGAAAAAGCCACTGCGGAATTGCATGCCCTGCGCAACCAGACCAATCCACATTTTTTATTCAACACCCTGACCAGTGTGTACGCGCTCGCCCTGAAAAACGCGCCCGAAACGGCCGAGGTCGTCCACCGGCTGTCCCAGTTGCTGCGCTACATCCTGTATGAATGCGCTGCGCCGACCATCCCGATCGAACGCGAACTGCATATCATTCAAGCCTATATCGACCTCGAAAAACTGCGGTTCGGCAAACGGCTACTGGTGACGGCCAGGCAGGAAATAGACGATCCGAAATTCCAGATCCCGCCGCTGCTGATCCTTCCGCTGTTTGAAAACGCGTTTAAACACGGCGCCGGGGAAAGCCGTTTCGGTATTCAACTGGACTGGGAACTGCGCCTGCAACAAGGGCATTTGTATTTTCGCATCAGCAACAACACGGAAAAAACGGAAATACCGGAAGAAAACCAGTCTGCCGGCATCGGTCTGCGCAACCTGCGCAAACAACTCGAACTGCTGTACGGCCAAAAGTATCAACTGGATATTCTGGAGGAACCTGACCGGTTTACGGTTACTTTAGTATTAAACGCCAATGGGTTATCTACCGGGTCGCTTTGAGCGACCCGGTAGATAACCCGCCGCATAAGTAACATGAAATGACGGAAACACTACGCTGCCTGATCGTCGAAGACGAAATTTTGCCCGCCGAACTGCTCGGCGATTACATCCGGCAGACGCCCTACCTCTCGCTGGCTGGGGTGTGCACCGACGCTATTTTTGCCATGGACTGGCTGCGCCGCGACCCGGTGGATGTGCTGTTTCTGGATATTCACCTGCCGCAGTTAAAAGGGCTCGATTTCCTGGCGGTGCTGCAAAACCCGCCCCTGGTAGTGCTCACCACTGCGTATCACGAGTATGCCCTGCAAAGTTACCGTTTCAGCGTGGTGGACTACCTGCTGAAACCCTTTGATTTCCCGCGTTTCCTAGAAGCGGCAGAAAAACTGCGGCACCGGCATGCACTGCACCTACCCGAGCCCGATGCCATTTTTATCAAGGTCAATAAACTCCGGGTGCGGGTTCCATTGCAGGATATCGTGTACATGGAGAGTTTTAAAGAATACTGTAAAATTCATGTCGCCGACCGATACTGGCTCACCCAGGCCACCCTACAGCAAATGACCAGCCGGCTGCCGGCCAGGCATTTTTTGCGTATCCACCGCTCGTATATTATTCATTTGGAGCATATTACGGCGTATGCAGCCACAGAAATTGAATTGGGAAAAATCACCTTACCTATCGGGAAAACATACCAGGCGGAGGTTCAGGCGTATCTGAAAAGAAGTGAATAAGTCCGATTTTTTCTGCATATTTGCAACGCCTTCCCTTCATCGCGGGCCCCGGTGGTGAAGGCATCAATTCACTTCATTTTTCAAAAAACAACGACTTCACATGAAAATGATTCTCCAAAAAGTGGCACGACAGTTGTCACACACACACACATTTTGCACGTTTCTGCTGGTAATGGTTATGATGGCGGGGAGTTTGGGGGTGAAAGCGCAGGGCGGGCATATTACCTTTAGCAACCTGACGTCGCCTGATCCCACTACAGGAATGCAGCGTTGTACGGTTAGTTGGGCCAACCATGCTTCTATCATTAACCGCATGAATATTACGTTTTCCTTTAGTGGTACCACCCCAATCTGTATTGATGTGCCTGCTACAATGGCTTCTATTCCTGCTGCATTAACTCCTTTTGCATCGGTTACCTCCAGTAGCGTTAGTTTTGTGAATATTTCTACGGTTGTTAATATTTCTTCTGTTAACACTCCTGTAGTTATCCATTTCCGGGGTGAACCGGCCGGGACACTGACCTTAGGGTTATCCATCGGTACCATTCGCCAGGATAATAACACGCTCACGGTTACGCATACTACGAATCCTGTCACTTTTGCGCCCGGTTTTAACATTTTTGGCGTTGCACAAAAATTTGAAGGCACTTCCTGCGCCGGCGGTTCAAACAATGGAATACCTGGTGTGACCTTCACAATAGACAGGGTTGCGGCAGGTGGCCCCTCCTGTTTCCCCGGGGGAATCTCGTTACCTGCGAGTACCACGCCTCCCGCAGACTATTACTCATTCGATAACCTGCCTGCAAATTATACGTACAATTTGACTGCTGCAAAGTCGTCGGGATGTGACTGCGGCCCAAATGGACCAATTAATCTTTTGGACTATAAATTGGCGCGGAATTATATTTTAGGCTTAGATGAACTTTCGTTGCTTCAGGCACATGCCGGCGACTATGATGCTAACGGCACACTAAACACTATCGATCTGGTTTTAATATCAAAATGTGCCTTGGGAGAACCGTCGCAACCATCCGTTTGGCGATTTGCAGCGATTGACAATGCGAACAATTTTTCCAATCCGATGCTGCTGTTTATAAATCCTTTACCGGCATTGCTCCCGCCCTCGCTAAATGTATCCAATCTGACAGGGAATTCCAGGGTCGATTTTATAGGTATCAAACGCGGTGACGTAGATCAAAGTTGTTCCTTTTGCGGTGGCAATTTTACCGGTAATACCAGCGAAGAACGCAACGGTGAAAAGAATACATTCAAAGGGCTTTACATCCCCGACATGGGCCTGGAGCCTGGAGAAGAAGTGCTTATCCCCATTACGGCATCCGAAAATTTAAAAGGGCTTGCTGTTATGGGCATGGAGTGGTTAATAAGCGATCAAATAGAATTGCTGGAGGTAAACTTCGCTCTTGAAGGCGAATACAGCGATTACAGGGTTCGCCAGGAAGACCGGCAAAAAGTATTGCATTACAACTGGTTTACCATGACGAACGGAGGCCAGGATATTGCTGCCGGCGATGCACTGCTTTATGTCCGAATAAAGGCATTGGACAAAGTGGCTTCCCTAAAAGAAGTATTGAATCTTCTGCCATTCTCGCCCAATAATACTGCGTTTGATCACAACGGACAGTCCCAGGTGCAATGGCGTTTGTCCGAACCGGGAAAAGAGGGTAATGATGAACAATTATCTGTTCGGATAATTGGGGCAAACCAGTTGGCCGGAACAACTGCACAAATAGAAATATACCTGCCGCAAAGCGGCGCCCTACAGATTATTATGAGTGACATGACCGGCCGGATTATTAGTAAGCATTCTTTTGAGACTCTGGAAAAAGGCAGGTTACTCCGTGAGGTAGATGTACCTGATAATGCCGGTATGTATCAACTGACAGTAGTGTCGCCCATCGGGCAACAGACTGTTCGCCTTGTTAAATATTGACATTGTAAGTTCTTAGGCGTGGCAACCGGCCCGGGTTGCCACGCCTTTTACATCTATCATCCACCAACCGAATGCTCTCATGCGCACGCTCTTTCTTTTCACCTGTTTTATGCTGCTTTTAAAGCAAGCAAATTCACAATCTTTTCTGGCTATTAAGGATTCTGCATACTATGATAATCTGGGAGGAGGACACTTGCAATATTCTCTGGTCTCTTACAACCCGATCACTTGTACTGATTCTTTGATAACGATAATTGATACGACCGGATATGAATTTATTGGCGTAGCTGATGTTGCAGCATCTCCATCAGGTCAAATTTATTTGGTGATGAGTGCAATACCGAATAATGGAAGCCTTTCACTTTGTATCTCTACCTTAAACCTACAAGATGGTAGTATAAACTGCCTTTTTGATTTTTTTTCTATAGGCATATTCAGTGGCAATTCAATGGTTTGCAGTGCTGATAGTGTTCTTTATATTGCCCGAAGTAACCTTGTTTCTTATGATTTAAAAACAGGTATTGGAAAATACCACGGTGATTTTCCCAACTTTTTTGATTCCGGTGGCGATATGATTTTTCAAAATGGGAAACTATACCTTGTTGGGTCTAGCAATCAACTGCTGGAAATAAATATTGAAGACCCTTCAGCCAGTGTCATTGTAGCCTCTTATCCTCAAATTCCGCAGGAAAGGCAAATTTATGGCATCGCTTCCAATGTGTACGATTGTGATAGCAGCGATATGTTTTTAATGGTGGGTGTTCAAATTAATAATTTTGATCAACGCGAATACGATATTTACTCCCTTGATTTTTCTACCCAGCAGACAAGCCTTTTGTGCACAGGAGCAGGTGCTTTTTATTACACCGGCAGCACTACTTACAATGAATTTTTGACCTCCGATTGCTCTGTACGATTGAATTTAGATAAAAACAAGAGCAGTGGCGCCGACAGCACTGATTATCAGGTAAGTATTTGCGACAGCGGGCCTGTTTTTGTCAGCGATACTTCGGATATGGAATTGTATAGCGGTTATCGGATTGATTCTTTGCGTTTACAACTGTTGCCTTTAATGCCGGGGGAATCGTTGGTGGCGGGCAATACGCCTGCTACGCTGACACTGACGGGGCAAAATAGTCCACACCTGACTTTTAGCAACCCTGGTAACGTCTTGTTCCATGATTTTCAATTTGCACTCCAAAGCGTTTATTGGCAATATAATGGCGGTGGCAGCCCCTCCCCGGGGCAACGTACCGTAGAAGTTGTGTTGTTTGCACGTGGCGGACGGAGGGATACGGCAGTGACCCATCTGAACATAATTGGCATGCCGCAGGCGGGCAGGGATACAAGCATGCATATTTGTATGGATGCTTCTCCTTTCCATTTAACGACACTTTTGTCGGCAGATGCCCATCCGGGCGGAGTCTGGTCTCCTGCGTTGCAAAGTGAATTATTCGACCCTGCTACACAGCCTGGAGGCAACTTTAGGTATATTGTCGCCGGAGGGGAGTGCTTGCCTGATACAGCTCAGTTTACCATTGTTGTGCAGCCATTACCCATTTTTTCACTCGGCGAAGATGCGAATCTATGTGCCGGAGACACCTTAGAACTGACGGCTCCTGCCAATGCATTATGGCAGGACGGCAGCATAATGGCTTCATATTCGGCGATCCAGGAAGGGTTGTATTGGTCTGAAATGACTGACATATACGGATGCGCGTTCAGGGACAGTATTTCCATCAGCATGTTACCGCTTCAAAATACACAAGAAACCCTCCAGCGTTGTTTCGGGCAACTATACACCTGGAACGGGCATCTGCTGGCTTCCGACACAACCATTTGCGCCACTTTTAATGGCCTGAACAGTTGCGACTCCACCCATTGCCTTACCCTGGATTTTTATTACCCTGGTTTGTCCTTCGAT
>JADLCC010000162.1 GCA_020847425.1 Saprospiraceae bacterium | reverse complement strand
TCTTTTTCGATGCGGTTGCGGCGCAGGTTGAGCGTTTTCAGGCAGGACAAAAAGTGGTACACGTTTTGTTCAAGCACCTGCAGTACGAAACGTTTTTCGTCGGCAGGGTTGAAATTGCGGACATTGTTTTCCAGGAATTTATCCAGAATGGGCGTCTCGAAAGCCGAAATAGTGATGACGTGTTCGATGGTCAGGATCACGCCGATCGGGACAGTAATGAAATAGGCTTCGTTTTCCCCCTGTCCATTGCGGTTTTTCACCGGCGTATTGATCAGGATAAAACGGATATCCTCGTCGCGCTCGTAGCGGGCGCGTTCATCGAGGTCGAGGGAGTCAGTCAGGAATACAGCGTCGAATTCAAACCGGCGGGCGATATCCTCCAGTTCGTCAGGCGTAAAGGGCGGAGTGAGGTGCACCCAACAGCCAGGCTCCAGCTCGTCCAGTTCGACGAGGCGTCGTTTTTCGCGTGTGTAATAACGGATCACTATCCATTGAGTGTAAAAAGTGAATGAAAAAAAACACCCTTTTTGAAAAGGCGCTGCAAACTTACACCGTCTGCCTTTTGCAAACAACAATCGCTATAGGTTTTAGGGAAAAAGTTTAAAAAGGTGGCGAATGAACGTTTGAAAATCAGAATACCGGAGCCTTACATTCAGATGAAAGAAGTTAAAGTCTACACAAATTGGTTTTGAACGTAAGGCAGGTACAAGTGCCTGAAAGCGAATACTTCAAACCATCAAACCATTTCAAACCACTCAAACCTGATGTTAAATAACACTTTTCGACTGATAGGCGACGAATTTGATGAAGAAACGCAGTATAAACAACATTTTTTTTCTAACCTTGTGAGCGTTTAAGGCGTATTTTTAATCAAGCCCGACTTCGATATGCGTATTTTATCTACGTCTTTGCCCCTGGGTATTGCTTTTGTTTTATCCATTGCGGGTTTCCGATTACTTGCACAGAATACCACATCGGAGGAGACAGAACCAGAAACCGTTCTACTCGATGGCCAATTGCAACGGCAGTTCCTGCGCGTGGGCAGTGCTGAACAGGTCGTAGTTTTTCAAAATCTGTTGCCGGGAGAAACCTACCTTTTAAAGATTCCGAAAAACCCGCTTTCGGATTTGTGCCCCCCTTCCTTACAGCTGCTGACTCCGGTCAAACATTTGCCCGTTTACAACGATACTTTGCACGAATTGCGTTTCACTGCCGAGGCAGTAACGATGAAATTTCTGTTTGCGTATAACTGTAGTTGGGATGCCGGCAATCCGCCTACCCATTATGTTTCGCTGTTGTGCCAGACCTGTGAAAAGAAAACCCTCCAGGAGTTTATGGCGGCCTCCGCAGGAGAAATTATGGTAACGCCGGGTGTGCCGGCCCAGACACTGGTACGGGATGTACTGATCGGCGGTGATTGTTTTGATGTCAGCAATGTAGATTATCACGGGCAGGCCTCACAAATCGGCACTTTTTCCAACGGACAAACCAATATCGGTTTTGCAGAAGGCGTGGTAATGGCTACCGGCAACGCCCTGGTTGCTACTGGCCCCAATACTTCCAACAATGCCGATATGGGCTTTGCCATTTATACGCCGGACGCCGACCTCACGGAACTTTCCGCCGGCGGCGACACCTACGATATGGCCTTTCTCGAATTTGATTTCAGGCCTACACAGTCGTCGGTGTCCTTTGAATTCGTGTTCGCTTCCGAAGAATACTGTGAATATGTTGGTTCCGAATTCAATGATGCCTTCGGTTTTTTTATCTCGGGTCCCGGTATTAACGGCCCTTTTAACGGCGCTGAAAACATTGCTTTGGTTCCTGCCACCACCACATATGTAGCCATCAACAACGTCAATCATATTTTCAATTCGGCCTATTTTACCAATAATACACCACCTACAGGCACACTTTGCGGACAAACCGGCGTGAATACACCCGCCGTCAATCAGATTCAATTTGACGGTTTTACCAAAAAAATTACCGTCAGGGCCAACCTGCAAACCTGCAAAACCTACCATATCAAACTCAAAATTGCGGATGTAGCCGACGGCATTTTTGATTCGGCGGTGTTCCTGAAAGCAGGTTCCTTCGATGCGGGTGGCAACGCATCCGTGCAATGGGTGGTCGACGGCCAGTTGAACGCCCAGGAGGCCTACGAAAACTGCGGAGCGGTATCATTGCTTTTCAAAAGGGTAGGGGGCGACAGCGGTCAACCGCTTACCGTCAATTATACGGTTTCCGGTAGCGCCACTTCCGGCACAGATTTTAACGGCATCCCGGCATCGGTGGTCATACCGGCAGGCCAGGATCAGGTGATTGTACCGGTCAATATTTTAGCGGATGCTTTGTCCGAAAATCCGGAAACCATTCAGGTGATGCTGGCCAACCTCTGCAACTGTTCCAGGCCGCAGGAAATACTGACGATTCTTGACGTGCAGCCATTTCAGGTCTCAGCTGATACCGTGTTGATTTGCGAGCCCGGCGCTGCCACCATAGGCGTGCAGGTAAACGGCGGCGCAGGACCGTTTACCTATTTGTGGGAAAATGGCCAGGATACCCCATCGATCACGACAACAACAACAAACTCCCAACAATACAACGTCACTGTAACAGACAATTGCGGCACCACAAGAACCGCAACGGCACGGGTGAATGTAGCCGCTCCCGTAACGGCGCAACAGCAAAGCCCCGGCCCGGAACTGTGTTTCGGACAGGCCGACAGCCTGACGATTTTGTTTCAGGGGCTCGCTCCATTCACCCTGAACTATACCCTGGACGGCATTCCGCAAACGCCGGTAACCAACATACAAATCAGTCCGTTTCGGTTGCTGATCACCGAACCGGGCATATACCAGTTAACGGGCGTCAGCAATGCGGACGGTTGTCCCGGAGCCGCAACAGGTACGCTCGAAGTGACCGCAGCGTTTATTGATTTAAGTACAGATATAACGGATGTCAGTTGTGCCGGTTTGAACGACGGATCCATTTCCGCCATAGCGACCGGCGGTCAAGGCCCGTACACGTATACCTGGAGCGGGCCGCAGGCGATACCGCCCAACAATACCCAACCGGATCAATTACAGGCTGGTACCTATAGCCTGACGGTGACGGATATGCTGGGCTGCGGGGTGGTTTCGCAATTTACAGTAGATGAGCCTGTTCCATTGCAACCGGTTATTGTCGGCTCGCAGGGCACCAACTGCGACAGCCTGCAGGTGGGCAGTATCGACCTGGAAGTCAGCGGGGGCGCGCCTGGATATGCCTACTCCTGGGACAATAATGCGGTTGTGCAGGACCCGGGAGGTCTGGTAGCTGGCATGTACACGGTCACGGTGACCGACCAATCAGGTTGTACGGCCACAACTACCGCTAAAGTGCTGGGCGATTTTTTGCAACCGGCAGTTGTGGCGGATACAACCGGTGCGCTGACTTGTACCATACAGGAAATAACCCTGGATGGCTCCGGCTCCGCTTCCGGCCCCGATTTCTCCTATCTCTGGACGGCTTCCAATGGCGGCCAGATCGTTTCAGGTGGAACAACGCTGCAACCGCTTGTGAACACTGCCGGAACCTACACATTAACCGTGCGCAACCTGATCAACGGCTGTGAAAATACGGCTACCGTACAACAAATTTCCATTGTGGCGCCTCCGGAAGCGGATGCAGGCCCCGATCAGGTGCTGACTTGTGTGCTAACCAATGTTGCCCTGGATGCCTTGAACTCTTCTCAGGGTGGCAACTTCGGGTATCAGTGGACAGCGGGCAATGGCGGCGTTATTTTGGCCGGATCCAATAGCCTTCAGCCGGTAGTGGGCAACGAAGGCACTTATACCTTGCTGGTGACCGACAACAACAACGGCTGCAGCGCTACCGATGTGGTGGAAGTGGTGGAAAATACGATAACGCCGCTGACCGCTATTGCAGCTCCGGATTCATTGACCTGTCTGATTACCGCAATTACGCTGGATGGAAGTGTTGTGCCCGCTTCAGGGGTAAGTTATTTGTGGGTGACGGCAGACGGGCATATTCAGTCCGGCCAAACCTCGCTGAATGCCATTGTTACCGAGCCTGGAACCTATACGCTGATTGCTACTTTTAATCAGAATGGATGTGCCGACAGCGCAAGTGTATCGGTGGCTCAGAATTTTGCAGAACCGCTGGCCGTAGTTGTTCCAAGTAACACGCTGGATTGCAGCAACAGTTTTATCACGCTGGATGGACAGGGGTCCATTCTTTCCGGAAATACTTCTTTTACCTGGTCAACCAACGGCGGCCATTTTGTTTCCGGGACAAATACCCTGGCCCCGGTGATCAACGCACCCGGATCATATACCCTGTTGCTGGTCAATACACTGAGTAATTGCTCTTCTTCCGCTACTGTTCTTATCGAGGAAAATACAGGCATGCCCAATGCGGATGCGGGCAACAACGGCTTGTTGTCCTGTGAGGTGACTACCCTGACCCTCGGCGACAGCAGCGCGAACCCCGGTTTTCAGTACACCTGGACTGCTTCAAACGGTGGGAATATTTATGCCGGTGCCAATACCGCAACGGCCGCAGTCGATGCACCCGGGACATATACCCTGTCGGTTTTTAACCCGCTGAATGGTTGTGCCGCTATTGACTCTGTTGTGGTTATCCGAAATACCCTTGCGCCGATTGCCCTTGCAAACCATACCGGCATATTAAATTGTATCAATACGGCTATTCAACTCAGCGGTGCAGGCTCCAGCACAGGACCTCAATTTTCCTACGAATGGTCATCTTCTACAGGCGCCGGAATCGAAACAGGGATTAATACGCTTACGCCGACTATCACCGCTCCTGCAACCTATACATTGCTGGTCACAAATGAGATAACAGGTTGTCAGTCAACAGCATCCACCACTGTTACAAACAATGAAGTGATACCGACTGCGACAGCCGTACCGACCGGTATATTAACCTGTGCCAACCCAACTGTTGAACTGGATGCGATAGGCACCACAACAGGCCAGGGCATTTTTTACTTCTGGGGAAGTTCGGACGGAACGATTCTTTTAGGGCAGGGTACTTTGATGGCGACGGTTGCAGCGCCCGGGCTGTACACCCTGACCGTTGTCAATATCAATAATTCCTGTTCCGCTACATACTCGGTAGTAGTACAACAGGATACGACGCATCCAGTGGCCAATGCCGGTTCCGGAGATACCCTGCTTTGTTCCTTGCCCGGTATCGTGCTGGATGGCAGCGGATCGACCGCAGGGCCGGATATCGTGTACCAATGGTCGGCGGTGTCCGGGGGGCATTTTACTACAGCCACCGATATTCAAAGCCCGGGGATCGATCAGCCAGGTTTGTACGAAATGGTGGTCACCAATGAGGATAACGGTTGTTCTGCTACCGATCAGGTACTCATCGACATCGATCCGGCTGAACCTGTTGTACAGGTTGTGCAACCCGGCATCCTGAGTTGCACGGTCTTCCAACTCCAACTGGACGCAAGTGCTTCCAGTAGCGGCAGCAATTTTAGTTACCAGTGGACCGGTCCGGGAATAGTAACAGGTTCTGCCTCGCCGGTAGTTCAGATTAATACAGCAGGCGATTATGTGCTGGAAATTACGAATACAGACAATGGTTGCAAAACATCCGACACCACGAACGTCGTACGCGATACCCTGGCGCCAGCAGCCATTGCTGGCATGGACGGACTGATCAACTGCTACAATGTGCCGCTGATGATTGGCGACACAACTGCGCCGGTTTTGCCTTACCTGGATTATTCATGGACTGGTCCGGGAATTGTTTCCGGAGGCAGCACCGCGTCACCTTTGGTTGATACGGCGGGTGTTTATTCGCTTGTAGTGACCAATACGTTCAATGGTTGCAGCGCTACGGATGATGTTTTGATCGGTGTTGATTTTGTAGCGCCCCTGGCCGATGCCGGCGACCCGTTTCAATTGAGTTGTGCTACCAATCAGCACACCCTGAATGCAAGTGCCAGCCAGGGCTCCCAGTTCACCTATGCCTGGTCGACGGATACCGGCAATTTTTTGTCTGCACAAAACATACTGCAACCCACCGTTAACGCAGAAGGTACCTACAGCCTTACGGTTACCAATACGGGAAATGGATGTACAACAACCGACAGCGTCTTTATTGATCAGTCGACAGACGCTCCGCTTGCGGTCATCGCTGTGCCTGAGGTCCTTACTTGTAACGTTACGAGTTTTAAATTGAACGCGGTGGGCTCCAGTACAGGTTTGAATTACCAGCATCAATGGACTACATTGAATGGAGGGAATATTGTGACCGGCGCTCAAACGCTTATGCCCACAATTAACGAGCCGGGTGTGTATAACCTGCAAGTCACGGATCTGAGTAACAATTGTGTGAGCAACAAAAGTGTGACCGTTCTGGAAGATATTGCCCCACCAGTCATTACGGTGGATACCGGCAAAGTAATTACCTGTTCGGCGCCGGTCATCAGCCTGGGTTGCAGTGTACAGGCGCCCGGCAACTTTGCCTATCAATGGATTGCCCAGGATGGCGGCTTTATTGTAGGTGGCGTTTTTACGCCACATCCGCTGATTACCAGTTCGGGCACTTATTTGGTGTACGTTTTAAACATAGATAACGGTTGCCTAAGCAACGATTCGATATGGGTACCTGCCGACCAGGATGGTCCGGACCTGAGTGTTGTGCCCTCAGATTCTTTGTCGTGCGTAACAAATGAAGTCACGTTAAACCTGATCTCTTCGGTAAACACTCTTGAAGTGGAGTGGAGCACGATAGGCGGTCATTTTGTTGACCTTAGCAATCCGCTCCTACCCATTGTGGATGAATCGGGCGTTTATGAAGTCATCGCAACCAATACAGCGAATGGTTGCAGCGCTTTCGCAGTAGCGCAGGTCGTCCGAAGCGAGCAAAGCCCAGTTGCACATGCAGGTACGAGTGCCGAACTGAGTTGCAGTGTTACTTCCCTGGTCTTAAATGGCAGCGGTTCTTCGACAGGTACTGAATACTTGTACCAATGGTCCACCTCAGACGGGCAAATTCTTTCGGGCGCCAATAGTCTGCATCCCATGATCGTGAAAAAAGGTACTTACCGGCTCGTGGTGCTGAATCAAACGAACGGATGCATGAGCGAAGACCAGGTCGTGATAAACAGTGATACCTTATCGCCAACGTTGGTGGTGCCTGCTCCGGAATCGCTGACTTGTTTGCAATTGCAGGTAGTGCTGCAAAGCCAGGTTACAACAGGCTCCGGTGCGAACAGCGTATTGTATTCCTGGGCTACTTCCAATGGCAGTATCGTTAGCGGAGCGCAGGAAAACGCATTGGTAGTCGATGCCACCGGAGACTATTCTGTTACGGTTACGGATACTGAAAACGGCTGCTCCAATTCCACCACAACCACAGTAACGGCAAATATCGTTTTGCCCAATGCGGACGCCGGGGCGCCTGCCTTGTTTACCTGTACGGTCAATCAGGCCACATTGCAGGGTGTGGCTTCTTCCGGTTCGGATTATTCCTATACCTGGACGACACAGGACGGGGAAATTATTTCAGGGGCAAATACCTTAAGTCCGCTGGTTGGCGAGACAGGCACTTATGTCCTGACGGTTTTGAACCAGGTTACCGGCTGTAAAAAAACGGATGCAGTGGAGGTTTTTCAGGAAACCAATGTGCCGACTGATTTTGTGGCGCAAATTGATCCGCCATCCTGCAAAGACAACGATGGAATTATTCAGTTTACAGCAATAAACGGCGGAATAGGCCCCTACGACTACTCCATAAATAATGGGACTACCTTTGAATCGATTCCTGAGTTTGAGGGCCTCGTTCCGGGTGTTTACGACTTGCTTATCCGGGATGCCAACGGCTGCCTGTACGGCAAAGAAGTCCAGGTGCCTGTGGCGCCCGATCCCAATATTTCTGTTGTCCCGGTGATTGATTTAATACTGGGCGACTCTGCTGTTATCCAGGCTACTGTCTCGTCTTTTCCGCTGGCACTGATCGATACGGTTATCTGGACGCCCCTGGACGGACTTCGATTTGAAGGAAACACAATCCCGCAGTTGTTAAAACCAACTGCAAGGCCCTTTAAATCAACAGAATACATGGTTACAATTGTAAGTGTCGACGGTTGTACTGCCACCGACAGGGTGCTGGTTCGGGTAGATGACGAGCCGAATATTTATATTCCCAACGCTTTTTCTCCCTGGAACAACGACAACGAGAACGATATCGTTTTCATTTTTACCAACATTGACCAGGTACCGCGGATACGCAAGTTTTATATCTATGACCGCTGGGGTGAAATGGTTTTTGCAAAGGAAAATTTCAGTCCGAACGATCCCGATTTCGGCTGGGACGGGCGTTTTCGGGGGACGCTCCTGGACCCTGCCGTTTTTGTTTATTACGCGGAAATGGATATTATTGACGGGCGAATTGTCACCAAACAAGGGGATATTACGCTGGTGCGGTGATGTGTTTTAGTGTTTTTGTGTTTTGGGCTGCCAACTCCGGCAATATCGAAATGCCCAGAGCGAAGCACATCGAAAACACCAAAACACTAAAACACCAAAACACATCATCTGATCAGCGTCGCAAACCCCTTAAACTCCATTTTTTCCTTTCGCGGCCCCGTAAACGTCACCACATACACATACACGCCGGCGGGTGAAAATGCGCCCGTATTCATTTGACGGCCGTTCCAGTCTTCCGTGGGATCGTCGGTTTCAAACACCTTTTCGCCCCAGCGGTTCCAGACACTCATGTTGAAATTGGTTGACCCTTCGAGGAAACCTTTGCCTAAAAACCCGTCGTTGGCGCCGTCGCCGTTGGGAGTGAACGCATTGGGCATAAACCAACGGATTTCCGGCCGGATATCCAGGTATTTTGTCAAAGAATCCTTGCAGCCCCTGGGATGGGTCACAATCAACCGGATTTTCATCAAACCCGTATCCGGAAAGGTGAAAGTGGGGTTTTGCAGGTTGGAGGTGGCATACCGGTCGAATTGCCAGTTCCAGCGATTGGCTTCCAGCGATAAATCTGTGAAATCAACTGTACTGTTCAGGTT
>JADLCC010000161.1 GCA_020847425.1 Saprospiraceae bacterium | reverse complement strand
TCCAAGGTTTCGCCCAGTTTTACGAGTTGCGCGTCGGTCAGGGTTCCCAGGCTATCGATCGTCCGCATGATTTTACGGATATCGGGGTCGAGGGTATCCATGGAGCCTTTCAGGCCTTTGATGAGGTTTTGCGAAAGCAGCTCCGCTTTGTCGCTCATTCCGAGGCTGATGTTTTGCCCGGATTGATAGGCCAGGCTGTCCAGCTCCGGCTGTGTTTTCCGGAGCAGGGCTTTCACATCTACTTTATCCACCTCGTTTTTCAACAAATTACAGGCTGCAAGCTGCAGTAGCAGGCAGGCAAAAAGCACAATGCGCAAATACAGGACGTTAACTTTTGAGTTCATGGTGATATATTTTATCGGTATTGGACACCACAAACTTAATGTATCGGCCTCGTTTTTTGTGAACCTGAGGTAGTTGCCTTTAATTGACGACTACAGACAGCAATGCCCGGAATCCGATATAAGGCGATGCTCCTTTAAAACCGGAATACTGATCGGGTGCGTCTATTCAATTGTCATATCCTGTGCTGATCTCCAACAAAAAAAATACACTGACCTATTGCAAATTCAAATTATGCAAATAACTTTGCAATTCAAAGTGTTTTTAAAAAATCAAAATCTTATGGAATCTACTTCTGAACAACCCTTTTGGCAACGTCAGGCCACCACGATCAAAGGCGTTATCATTTTTTTCCTCATGCTGGTATTGCTCATCCCGACTTTTATGATCGACGACCTGATCAGAGAGCGGCAGGGACGGCAACAGGAAGCCGTCGCGGAAGTCAGCAGCAAATGGGGACAAAGCCAGACCCTTTCCGGTCCTGTGCTGGTGTTGCCCTACCAAATCGTCCAGCGGGCTGCCGACGGTAAGGAAATCACACGCGAAACAAAATACGCCTATTTCCTGCCCGACGAACTGAAGGTCGATGGAAACGTAAACCCCGAAAAACGGCACCGGGGCATTTTTGATGTCGTCCTGTATAGTTCCAAAATCACCTTTGAAGGTTCCTTTTCCCAACCCAACACGGAAAAACTGGTTCCCGCCGGCGCCGTCATCTTGTGGGAAAAAGCCACACTTGCCTTCGGTATTCCCGATCTGCGCGGTCTGGAAGACCAGGTCACCCTCCAGTGGAACGGGCAGGGGAGTGTTTTTGAACCGGGTATTCCGCTGCCGGGTGTAGCGGAAAGCGGTATTCACGTTCCGCTGGCCCTGGATGCAAAAGCCACCGACCCACACCGTTTCCGCATTGAAGCGGCGCTAAAAGGTTCGGGTTCCCTGTTTTTTTCGCCGCTGGGTAAGGTAACCAGCATCAAACTGGCCTCTCCCTGGCCCGATCCGAGTTTCACAGGCGCTTTTTTACCTGATGAAAAAAACGTCTCGGCTGCCGGTTTTGAGGCCACATGGAAGGTGCTGAACCTCAACCGAAATTACCCGCAGCAGTGGATCAGCGACCAGAACGTCGACTTTGGCAACAGCGCTTTCGGGGTCGATTTTATCCTGCCGGTTGATAATTACCAGAAATCCACGCGCTCGGTGAAGTATGCCATCCTGTTTATCGCGCTCACGTTTTTGACGGTCTTTTTTGTGGAAATGGGACAGTCGCGGCGGGTGCATCCGTTCCAGTACGCGCTGATCGGACTGGCGCTGGTCATTTTTTACACTTTGCTGGTGGCGATTTCGGAGCAGACTTCTTTCAATTCGGCATACCTCATTTCGGCATTGATGACCATCGGCCTGACGGGTTTGTACGCCAGGGCATTGTTCGAATCCAACCGTATGGCAATGCTGGTGAGCGGTACGCTGGCGCTCCTGTACGGCTTCCTGTTCGTGGTGCTGCAACAGCAGGATTATGCCTTGCTGATCGGCAGCCTGGGGCTGTTTGTGATATTGGGAGCGGTGATGTATTTTTCGAGAAGGATAAATTGGTGATACTTGCAACGCGGATTACGCGGATGGGGCGGATTTATGCGGATTTTTAAAATCTGTTATTATCCGTGTCATATGTGTTATCCGCGTTGCCATTATTCCTTCGGGCATCTCTCTTGTTTTTCAAACGAAATCACAGTAATATTGTACTCTTGTTCAAACATGTTATTGCTATGACCATCGAAGCGCTTAAATCTGAGACGAAAAAACTCTCCAAACTGGAAAAATTAGAATTCCTGCAATTCCTGGCGGGACTGCTTTCGGACGAAGAACGAAGCAACATCTTGACCCCGGAACAAGAAAACACCCTTCTAAGCAGGCGGGAGGATGTGATGTCGGGGAAGATCAAAATGATTCCGGCAGAACAAGTAAAGGCCAAACTTGTAAAGAAATATGGCTTACCGTCTTAATTTTCATCCGGAAGCAGTAGCAGAATTGGATGAAGCGCTGTCTTGGTACCAGGAACAACAAGCAGGTTTGGAAGAGGCATTTTTTGAAGATTACCTCGCTATTGAAAATCGGCTTATAGACACTCCTCAACATTTTCCGGCCGTACTCGATCATATCAGACGGGCAAATTTCCCTCATTTCCCTTATTCCATTTTTTTTGAGATTGAGCAAGACTCAATCCTTATTTACGCAGTTTTCAATCAAAGTAGAAATCCGGAGGAGTGGGCGAGGCGGGTGTAAGCGGCGCTAGCAACTGTAAATTTACAGCCTCATCAAGTAGGCCATTTCTCCATATCAACTTGGGCCCAGCGCCGCGGCAGTGTCTTTTTCGACCTGCCGCAAAGGTGAATTTGCAAACGCAATAATATGGCCATCCAGGTCAGCAAAATAAGCAACCCTGTCTCCCCAGTCCCGATCCTGGAGCGGGTTGATCTCAATGGCTCCCGCTTTGGCTGCATTTGCTAATGCCTCCTCCATGTTTTCCACATACAGGTAAAGTTCGCATCGAGGAATACCGCTGCCACTTTTTGGATGTGGAGTACTTCCAGACAGGATTTTATAAATGCCGTTTTCAGGCATTAAACCCAATTTGCAATGCTCCGCCAGCAGAAATTCTGTCATCCCCGGCACGTGAAGGGCCGGGGTTTTGTTCAAGAGTATTGAATAAAACTCCATACTCTTTTGTTGGTCTGAGACGTAGAGGATAAACTCAATCATTTTGCCTTATTATTCATAGCGTTTCCCCCTCAATCCACAATCATCCCCTCCGCCTTCAACTCCTGCTGCAACATCCCCTCCGGCAAATCCCTGAACGCATATTGCTGATTCCGCAACTGCGGCACAAATCCCGCTTCTTTAATCGCCTGCTGAATCCCGTCGGCCGTGAACCGAAAACGCGCGCCGGCGGCCGACACTACATTTTCCTCGATCATGATACTGCCAAAATCATTGGCCCCGGCATGCAGGCACACCTGCGCCACCGCTTTACCCACGGTGAGCCAGGAAGCCTGGATATTGACTATATTGGGCAGCATGATACGGCTCATGGCGATCATGCGCACGTATTCGTCGCCGGTGACGGCGTTGCGGGCACGTTTGATTTTTTTCAGGATCGTGTCTTCGTCCTGGAAAGGCCAGGGGATGAAAGCCAGGAAACCTTTGGCGTCGGCCGGTTTTTCGGACTGCACCTGCCGGATGGCGGCGAAATGTTCCATCCGTTCGAGGTTGGTTTCGATGTGGCCGAACATCATGGTGGCTGAAGTCGTAAGGTGCAATTTGTGGGCTGCGCGCATTACATCCAGCCATTCCTGGCCGCCGCATTTGCCTTTGGAGATCAGTCGGCGCACGCGGTCGCTGAGGATTTCTGCGCCTGCGCCTGGAAGTGAATCAAGTCCACTTTCCTGCAGGGCTTTCAGCACGTCGTAGTGGCTCATATTTTCCAGTTTGGAAATGTGCGCGATTTCCGGCGGCCCCAGTGCGTGCAGTTTCAGGTTGGGATATAATTCTTTCAGTTGCCGGAATAAATCAGCGTAAAATTGCAGCCCCAAATCCGGATGGTGCCCGCCCTGCAGCAGCAATTGTTCGCCGCCGAAACGGAAGGTCTCTTCAATTTTTTGTTTGTATTCCTCTATGGTGGTGGTGTACGATTCCTCATGCCCCGGCCGCCGGTAAAAATTGCAAAATTTGCAGTTGGCAATACACACATTGGTGGTGTTGGAGTTGCGGTCGATGATCCAGGTGACGTTATTACCCGGAACATGCTGGTAGCGCATGGCATTGCCCACGTACATGAGTTCGGCAGTGGAGGCATTTTCAAAAAGAAAAACGCCCTCTTCTGGGCTCAGCCATTCGTGGCGCAGGGCGCGCTGGAGGAGATCGGAAATATTCATATCTGTTTGGCGTTGGATATTCGGAACATCGACGTTTTTGATGTCAAATATCGGATCTCCAACATTTTCACTTTTTTCTGAAAACAAAAATACACCATGAAGGTTGGGGATAGGAACTACAAAGGAGAAATAATTGTTTTGCGATTTTTTCTTTACCACATAGACACATAGATTTTGCACATAGATCACATAGTTTTTAGCGTACTCAACACTATGTGATCTAAGTACCGGATTAAAATTAGTTTGGGTTATTTTTCATACAAATGCTTGAGTATCAAGCCGGATAACTGATAACTAATAACGGATAACTACTTATGTGCAAAATCTATGTGTCTATGTGGTAAAGAAAAAACTCTTACTACGTGGTTTTGAACAACAAGCAGCAGGTTGAAAACAGAAGTACCACACACTGCTCAACCACTCAACTATTTCAAATGCCTTATATTATCCAAAAAGAAACCCTCTTTCAACGCATCCAGCGTATCCTCCGGCAGTCGATCAATGGAGAAGAACAGGATTTTACGACTGGTAGTATCGACCGCGCGATTGTGTTGCTGGCCATTCCCATGATCCTGGAAATGGCGATGGAGTCGCTTTTTGCGATAGTCGACGCCTTTTTTGTATCGAAAATCGGCGTGGAAGCCGTCGCAACGGTCGGCCTCACGGAATCGGTGCTGACACTGGTGTATTCCATTGCCATAGGTCTCAGTGCGGCGGCATCGGCCATGGTAGCGCGGCGCATCGGTGAAGGCGACAAGCAGGCCGCAGCAAAAGCAGGCGCACAGGTCATCCTGATTGTCATTGGGCTGTCTGTTCTGATTGCCGTGCCGGGCTTCTTTTTTGCGGAAGACATTCTCCGCATCATGGCCCACGATACAAGTGTTTCCGAAACGGGTTTCCGGTTTACACAACTGCTGCTCACTGCCAACCTGCCCATTTTATTGCTGTGGGTGCTCAACGGTATCTTCCGGGGCGCCGGCGATGCCGCCACAGCCATGCGCGCACTCTGGCTCGCCAATGCGGTGAATATCGTTTTGTGCCCCTTGTTTATTTTCGGCTGGGGACCGGTACCGGCTATGGGTGTCGTTGGTTCGGGTATCGCCACCACCATCGGTCGCTCGGCCGGTGTGGTGTACCAAATGTGGCATTTATTCGAAGTGGGCAGGATCATTCGCCTGCGCTGGGCCATGCTCCGGCCCAAGTGGGATGTGATCGGCACATTGGTCAAAATAGCCGCCGGCAGCACCGGACAATACCTGATCGCTTCGGCGAGCTGGATTTTTATGATTTCCATCCTGGGGCAAATCAGCAAGGAAGTAACGGCGGGCTACACCATTGCTATCCGCCTGGTGGTCTTCGCTATTTTGCCTTCCTGGGGCATGGCGAACGCGGCCGCTACGCTGGTCGGGCAAAACCTGGGCGCCGGGCAGCCGGACCGCGCAGAAAAATCCGCCTGGAGAGCGGGTGTTTTCAATATGGGTTTTATGGCTTTCGTGGGCATCGTTTATGTCATCTTTGCCCCGACGCTGATCCGTGTGTTTACTTCCGAAGCGGAGGTGGTGCATGCAGGGTCGCTGGCATTGCGGATTATTGCGGGCGGCTACGTATTTTACGGCTGGGGCATGGTTTTGGCGCAGGCGATCAACGGAGCGGGCGATACCCGAACGCCAACCATCCTGAATTTTATCTTTTTCTGGCTGGTGGAAACGCCGCTGGCGGCGCTGCTGGCGCTGTACTTGGGCTGGGGACAAACGGGCGTATACTGGAGTATTGTGATTGCGGAATCGGGTATGGCGGTGGCGGCCATGTGGATGTTTAAGAAAGGAAAATGGAAAACGACGAAGGTGTAATTTGGGTTGAGGGGTTGAGATGGCCTGCGGCCATGTTGAGCAGTTGAGGGCGTTACAGGAAATTTTGGCGATTCAATGTACTATTGTATACGGATTGGGCTTTTTGCAGGCAAAATCATGCATCTCAATTACATAGACTTTCTTCACTACCATTATAAATTTTCCCTGACTACCCTCAACATCTCAACATGGCCGCAGGCCATTTCAACGACTCAACATTTAAAAAAATGAGTGAAAAAATAACACGCTGGGGCATCATCGGCCTGGGCCGAATCGCCCGCAAATTTGCCGACGACCTGCGCCTTTTGCCCAATGCAACACTGCACGCGGTGGCTTCCACCTCGCTGGAACGCGCCCAATCCTTTGCGGCCGATTACGATGCCCCCCACGCATTCGGGCGTTATGAGGACATTGTGCATTGCCCGGATCTGGATGTCGTTTATGTGGCCACGCCGCATGTGCTCCATTGCGAAAACAGCCTGCTTTGCCTGGAAAACGGCCTGCCAGTGCTCTGCGAAAAACCTTTTGCCATGAACAGCAGCGAAGCCCGGCGTATGGTGGGCGCTGCCCGGCGCAACCGGGTTTTTCTGATGGAAGCGCTCTGGACGCGTTTTATTCCGGCTGTCGACCATGCCTTGCAACTGGTGTCGGAAGGCGCCATCGGCCAGGTGCATACTGTCAAGTCCGACTTCGGTTTCAAGTTGCCTTTCGATCCGCATTCGCGCATTTACGACAAGTCAAAAGGGGGCGGCTCTTTGCTCGATATCGGTATTTACCCGGCGCTGCTTTCGCTTTTTATTTTCGGCAAACCGGATCCGGAAGACATCCTCGCTGCCGCCGCTTTTTCCCGAACGGACGTGGATGAATCCTGCGCATTTACATTCAAATATCCGCAGGATAAACTGGCCCTGGGCCACTCTACGGTTGCCGCCAACACACCAATCGAGGCCTGGATTTACGGCGCCGATGGGACTATTCACCTGCACCCACGCTGGCACCATGCACAAAAATTGACGGTCTCAAAATATGACGGCCGGGAAGAAATTCCACAGGAAATTGAAATGCCCTACGAGGGCTGGGGTTATGCTTTCGAAGCCGCCCACGTGATGGAATGCCTGCGGGAAGAACGCCTGGAAAGTGATTTGATTCCGCTGGATTTTAGCCTGGATCTGGCGGAAACGCTGGAAACGATTCGGGAGAAAATCGGACTTGAATACTAAACGTGAGTTGTGAGTCGTGAATCGTGAGTATACAATTACTCACAGTGGCCGTGATAAATGGATTATGCCTCTTTAACAGGATGCCATTCACGACTCACGATTCACGACTCACGTCCATCACCTGGTAAGTACAATATAATCCCGCAAAATAGTTTTCAAAAAATCCTGCCGGTTGAGCGGGCGTTTTTCAATACCAAGTATCGGCATCAGGTGGGTTACCAGGTCTTCCACGACCTCATCGTGGGCCTGATTAGGGTAGCGCTGCCGGCGTGTCAGGACAGTTTTGATAAACAGCATATCCTGCTCGTTGAGGTTCCGCACCTGCGGAAAAACGGGTTGGTAATTGTCCAGCGTGGAAATATTCAGGATGTCTTTCAGCAAATACCGGAAGCGGGAACTGTAAATCTTCACCACCGTCGTATGCGCCGCCAGATCGCCGAGTCGCTGGCATTTATCGGTAGTTTTGATAAATAAAATACCAATCACACCCGCCGAAAACAGGGAATCGACCATGTGCAGGATGGATCGAATGACCACATCGCTCCATTCCGGGTCTTTACCGTCGAGCCGCACCACGCGGATATTGAGCGCTCTTTTGCCCGGCGTCTGCCCGAGCCCCCAGATTTCAAAAAAAATATGGTACAGGAAAAAGGCAACAAAAGGCAATAATCCGATCAGTATGCGCCACATGCCCCAACCCTCGAACGAACCCAAAACTGCCTGAATCAATTGAATCAGCAACAGGTAACCGAATACCACGATCACCACATCCAGCAACCACGCCAGCATGCGCTCGCGGAGTTCGGCGAGTTCGTACTCGATGGTAACGTTTTGTGTGGTGGTGATTTCGATTGTCTTTTGCATGGAAAGGATTGAAAATGTTGAGATTGTTGAGGGGTTGAGATTGTTGAGGGGTTGAGTGTAAACCAATGATTAAGTTACAACCCTCAACCACTCAACATGCCCGCAGGGCATCTCAACTCCTCAACAATTACACTGCTACCTGAAAATTGCGCAACGCATCATTCAACGATACTTTTTTGTCGGTACTTTCCTGCCGTTCTCCGATGATCAGCGCACAAGCCACCTGATACTCCCCCGCCGGAAACTGACGGGTGTAAGTGCCCGGAATAACCACTGAACGGGCGGGTACTTTTCCTTTGTGTATCACCGGCTGCGGGCCGGTTACATCGATGATGTGGGTACTTTGTGTAAGCACGACATTGGCGCCCAGCACGGCCTCCCGACCAACATGCACACCTTCCACCACAATACAGCGGGAACCGATAAAACACTCGTCTTCGATGATGGTCGGCGTAGCCTGCGGGGGTTCCAGCACACCGCCGATGCCTACGCCGCCGGCCAGGTGTACGTTGCGGCCAATCTGCGCGCAGGAGCCCACGGTCGCCCAGGTATCCACCATGGAGCCGCTGCCCACCCAGGCGCCGATATTGACATAGGAAGGCATAAGAATAGCGCCTTTTTCTATAAAGGAGCCGAAACGGGCCAGCGCCTGCGGTACAACCCGAACGCCTTTTTCAGCAAAACCCGTTTTCAGCGGAATTTTATCATAATACTCAAAAGGGCCCACCTCTATCGTCTGCATTTCCTGGATGGGGAAATACAGGATCACCGCTTTTTTTACCCATTCATGCGTGACCCAACTGCCATCGCTGAGTGGTTCTGCCACGCGCAACTCGCCCGCATCGAGCCGGGCCACTACTTCCCGGATTGTTTTTTTTACTTCGTCACTTTGCAAAAGCGTCCGGTCGTTCCAGACTGCTTCGATGGTTGATTGCATGTTTTGTTATAGGTTATTAGTTATTGGTTATCTGTGTTGATAATCAGGCATTTGAGATAGAGGTACTGGAAATGATATATACTACATCTTTTGAAGCGCCTTGGCTCCAATTCCCTTTCTCTTAGCCTGAAAAAAGTTAGGAACGTAAATGTGCAGTGTATGCGGCAAAAGTAGACAGGTTTTGTGAATTGTGAGTCGTGAATTGTGAGTCGTGAATCGTGAGTCGTGAATCGTGAATCGTGAGTCGTGAATCGTGAGTCGTGAATCGTGAGTCGTGAATCGTGAGTCGTGAGTTGGCACCACGAGGAATGAAATATACCGGCTACTGTGAGCGATTGTATCCTCACGACTCACGATTCACGTCTCACGACATGCCAGCCACGCGACCTGCCCCCAAAACAACAGTGCAATCCGCCCGTCGTGGAGGAAATTATTGAACAGGGCATGGAGCAAAAAACTCAGCAGACTACAGGTGACGGCCAATGCAAACCATTGATTTTCTTTGTTTTGGGAGGAAAGAAAACGGGAAATACCTGTAAAAACAGTTGTACCGGCCAGCAGCAACCAAAACAGAAGCCCCGGCCAGCCATTTTCAGCCAGCGCCTGAAAATATTCGGAATGTGCACCGCCGCCGCGACCAAATTGATCGGAGCGAAGGTCTCTTGCCGGGTCGGTAATGCTGATGCGGGTCATTTCATCCGTATGCTGAAAAGGCAGGTATTGAAACTGAAAGGTGCCCGGGCCGAACCCCGTTAAGGGGCGATCATCGGCCATACGAAGGGCGCAGGCATAACGATTGAGCCGTTCGAGTGAAGAAATGTCGCGACTTAACTGCTCCTGAACCCTGTTTTTCACCATTAAACCGCCCAGAAGCGCCAGCCCCGCAGACAGGAACAACCATTTCCATTGCAGTCGAAAAGCAAGCGGCAGTAATAGAAAAGCGCAGACGAATAAAGAGATCCAGGCGGCCCTGCAAGCGGCAAAAACAAGGCCTGTCAAAAAAAACAAGCCAATTCCCAGTGCAACCTGTTTTTTAAAAAGAAGGGGCAAAATGGGTAATAACATCACCAATACGGCACTATAAAGGGTGTGATCGGGGAAAAAAGGCTGCGGCGCCAGCATAGATTGGTCGGCACGGAAATCGTACAGAT
>JADLCC010000160.1 GCA_020847425.1 Saprospiraceae bacterium | reverse complement strand
CTGGAACATATCCGGCAATTCTCGTCCCGGCACTCGGAAGCCATCGTTTCGGAAGATGAAAATGTTTGCCGCCATTTTATGGAAACCGTGGACGCCGCCGCCGTTTATGCCAATGCTTCCACGCGTTTTACGGATGGCGGGGAATTCGGACTCGGTGCAGAAATCGGCATTTCTACCCAAAAACTGCACGCACGCGGCCCATTTGCACTGGAAAAACTGGTGACGGAAAAATGGATGGCGTGGGGAACGGGACAAATTAGAGGGTGAGAGAGAAGTGAGAGGTGAGAAGTGAGAGGGTGAGAATGTTGAGCGGTTGAGATTGTTGAGGGTAGTCACTCAAACTTGGGTTGCCGAGCGTTAGCAGCCTAAAATACTAAAACACAAAAACACAAAAACACTAAATCAGCCTCCACAACTCATGCGCTATATTCATCTTTGGTTGCTGCCGGGCCTTTTTTGCATTTGTGGTACTGTTTACGGCCAGCAATCCGACGCATTTCGGGTGGATTTTCACCTGAACGGGTTTCGTTCACCCGTTGCACTGGTTGGTCGTTACAGCGCAGGCAATTCCTATGTTGTTGATTCTGTGGCTGTTGACACGAATTCGGGCACTTTTTATTTTCGTAAAAACAACCTGCAACCCGGCGTTTTTTTTGTGGCGGCAAATGGCAAACGTTTATTCGATTTTATACTACCTGCCGCGTCCGATTCTTTTTCCATCAGCGGTACGCTGGCCGACCTGACGACTATTAATGCTGCCAATTCAGTCGAAAACGAGGCCTATTTCGCTTTTGAGCGCCAAAGACAGGCGGTAGAAGCCAAAATCATTGCCCGCCAGTCGATGTACGACATGGTGAGCCAGGCCACCAACAACGACCCCAAAGTGATGGCGCCTATTGAAAAAGAAATAGACACCTATTACCGGAGCATCGATTCCATGGCGCGGGCATTCATTGTGCGCTATCCCGGCCACCTGTATGCCAAGATGCTGCAATCCGTGCGGCCGCCCAGTCCGCCGAAAAGCATCACACCCACCCTGAAAGGAAAATCGAATCCTGTTTATCCCCGCTGGATGCGCAGGCATTATTGGGACAACACCGATTTCCGGGACGAACGCCTGCTCAACAACCAGTTCTGGCCGACCTTTTTTGATAATTATTTTGATCGTTTTGTCGTGGCACTACCCGATTCCATAACGGCTGCCGTCGACCAGGTGCTGGAAAAAATGCCGAAAAACGGCGCATTTTACCGTTTTGCCGTATTGCGTTTTGTACAGAATTTTGAAATGAGCGATGCACCGGGCGCCGACCAGATTTTTGTACACATGGTAGACAACTACATGAAACCAGGCCAGACGCCTTGGCAGGACATCGCGACGCTTTCGAGACTGGAGTATAAATCGAGTATTTTGAAACCGGTACTGACCGGAAAAGTGGCCCCTGCGCTCGAACTTTCTGACGAAAAAAACCGGACCATCCGGCTCGATACTATTTCTGCGCCGCTGACCCTGCTTGTTTTTTACAGCCCCCTTTGCAGCCATTGTATGGATGTTATGCCGGGTATTTACCAGACCTGGCTGGATGCCCGCGTTTTCGGATTGAAAGCCGTGGCTGTTTCTACGGACAATCAGTACCGCAACTGGCAACAATTTATCCGGCAGCAAAACTGGGAATGGTACGACCTGGCCGACCCGACGGGTAACAACGCATTTGAGAAACAATACCCTACCAATAACCTGCCGGTCTTGTATCTTTTAGACAAAAACAAAAGAATTTTGCGAAAAAGAATCAAACCTGAAGAACTTCGGGATGTCTTAAAAATTTACCTTAACAGCAAAAAATAGTAAAATGAAAAAAACAGCCCTCTTCCTTGCCCTCTTCCTTTGCACCGCTTTATCGGCACAAAATATTGTGACCACTACCCTGCTGGGCACCAAATCACAATCACAATTGTTGTCGCAATTTGGTATCCCTTTTATTCAGTATGGCGTAAAATACTACCGCATCACATACACTACCACAAACGTACAGAATGCGCTGGATACCGTTTCCGGCCTGCTGGTGGTTCCCAACAACCCGAACAAGGTGTTTCCGCGCCTGGTCTATCAGCACGGCACCTCGGGCTCCAAACTGGACGTACCCTCCTACACCGTCAGCAATGGAGAAGGTCAAGTGGGCCTGCTGTTCGGTGGAATGGGTTATGTGGCATTGTTGCCGGACTACCTGGGACTGGGTGTTTCCGATGGTTTCCATCCGTATGTACATGCCGCCAGTGAAGCATCCGTAGCGGTGGATATGCTGCGCGCGGAAACTGCATTTGAAGCGCAAAACCCCGTTTTAACCAACGATCAATTGTTTATCACCGGCTACTCTCAGGGCGGGCATGCCGCCATGGCCCTGCACCGGAAAATCGAACTGGAGCATGCCGATGAATTTACCGTCACAGCCGCAGCGCCGCTTTCCGGCCCCTACAGCATTTCCGGTGTCATGCGCAACCTGATCCTGACCGATGCGGTGTATTATTATCCTGCGTATATTCCCAATACCTTACTCTCCTATCAAACGGTGTACGGGAATATTTTCAGCCAGATGACCGATGTGTTCAAACCGGTGTACGCCAACCTGATCACGCCTTTTTTCAACGGCACAAAATCGCTGAATACGTTAAACACACAGTTGATAACGGCACTCACCACCAATGAAGGCGCATGCAGGCCTTATAAGTTGTTTCAGGACAGCGCAGTGGCACTCATTCAAAACGACCTCAACCACCCTTTGAATATCGCACTACGCGACAATGATACCTACAACAACTGGACGCCACAGGCGCCCATGCGGCTGTTCTATTGCAAAGCCGACGACCAGGTGCCTTTTATGAATAGTGTTGTTGCCCGCGATACACTGTCCGCCGTCGGTGCGCCGGATTTCCTGGCCAGCGATGTGGATTCCACAGCCGATCATGGCGATTGTTTCGACCCTGCAATGACCAATACCGTGCTGTTTTTCCTTGGATTCCAGCAAATCGGAACTGTCAGCGCTGATGACCCATCTGAATTAAACAGGCTGGAAATGGCGCCCAATCCGGCGCGCGAGGTGTTGACTTTCAAAAATCTGCCAAAAGAAGGAACCCTGGAAATCCTTGATTATCAAGGAAAAATCATGCTCTCTTCCCATGTGCAGGCTGGTAATGCTGTCATTCGCTTAACCGACCTGCCCAACGGAATTTATATCGCAAAATACAGCGCTGCAGGGATTGTGAGGACGGAAAAAGTGGTAATACAAAAGTAAGAGAAGTGAGAAGTGAGAGGTGAGAAGTGAGAAGTGAGAGCCGACTTAGATTACACCTGATTGCTTTTGGTATTTCATTTTGATCTGGCCAAGAGTAATCAGGTGTAATCTAAGTCGGCTCTCACTTCTCACTTCTCACCTCTCACTTTTTCCCCTCCAGCCAGTCCACATACTCCACACTTCCCAGTCTGAATTTAAATGAAAGCGGCAGTTTTTTGCCGATTTGGTGTTCGATCCGACAAAAGAAAGGCAGGTCATTCACCTGAAATTGAGCGAGGCCGGGGCTATAAAAAAGGAGAGGAGCCTCCTTTTCAGATGCATCGGGTGTTGATAAAGGACGCGTTTCATCCGGTTGAAAAGCGATGGGACGGAAAACCGGTTCGGATGTTTGTAAGTATTGCCGGATTTCAGGTATTGATTTTCCATAAAATTGAAAATCAACACTTTGGGCATGTGTGGCGCCACAAAACAAACAGAAAAAAAGACATGTTTTCAGCATAAACATTCAATTTGAAAGTGTAGGATTATACCCTTTCCGCTCACTCCTGTATCGGCTCCGATAACTTGGCGCCTTTGGGACCGTCGAATTTTTTCCCTTCATACAATTCAAATTTCTGAAAACTGCATTCCAATGCGCCGTTGTACAAGGTGATGCGCCGGGAAGGGCGCAATCCCAGGTGTTTCAAGGCATCGCGGTTGGAAGAGATGAGCCAGGCATTCCAGCCCGACCACTTCTTTTTCAGCACGTCGCCGATACTTTGGTAAAAAGCGATGCTATCTTCCAGTTTCAGCCGTTCGTCGTAGGGCGGGTTGCTCATCAGGGTACCAGGGATGCCGTCAGGTGGCATGGTTTTCTCAAAAGCAATTTTTTCAACCTGCACCACTTTTTCCAGTTCCGCAGTCAGTAAGTTCAGCGTAGTGGCATTGCGGGCGCGACCTTCCATATCGGAAGCGACGATGGGGTGCTCAAACGATGGGCGGATTTTTGCATCGGCTTCGCCTTTCACATCTGCCCAGAGTTTCCGGTCGAAATCGGGCCATCTAAAAAAGCCGAAGCCTTCGCGTTTGTGCTGAGGGGGCATTCCGACAGCAAGCATAGCCGCTTCGATGGCAAGGGTGCCCGAACCGCACATCGGGTCGACAAAAGGACCTTGCGCGTTCCAGCCCGACAGCAATACCATGCCGGCGGCCAACACTTCGCTCAGGGGCGCTTCCACCGTATCGCGGCGGTAATTACGGCGGTGCAAGGAGTCCCCGCTGGTATCCAGGGCAACCTCCACCCTGGTACCTTGTATGTGTACATGCACCCGCAAAGTAGGTGAGGTAGTATTCACATCCGGGCGGCGCTGCGTCCGTTCCCTGAACTGGTCGACAATGGAGTCTTTGGTCAGCAAACCAACATAATGCGAGTGTTTAAAAACCTCTCCCGTAACAATGGTATCTATGGCCAGTGTGTCGTTGACCGACATGAATTGCAGCCAGTCGATATCATAAATCCCCTCGTACAAATCGCGCTCGTTGTACGCCGAAAAGGCATGGATCGGCATCAACACACGCAGGGCGGTGCGCAATTCGTAAT
>JADLCC010000159.1 GCA_020847425.1 Saprospiraceae bacterium | reverse complement strand
GGGTGAGAAGCGGTCTACTCTACGGACTCTCACGTCTCACCCTCTCACTTCTCACTTCTAAAACAAATACCCGGACGACTTTTCGTCGCCCGGGCTTTCGTAGTTAAAATTCCTAACCTTTAAACTACTGAAATCTGTATCCAAATTCTTTTTTGGTTATCAGTTATCGGGTTTCAGCCCCTGATAACCGATAACAAATAACCGATAACAACACTTAAAGACGGTATCCTACGCTCAACGTGATCGTGCTGCCGTAGTTGATCCGCTGCATGATATTGTCCTTGTCTTCGTTGAATTTATGGTTGGAGTCGTTGTCCTGGTAAAACAGGAAGTAAGGGCGCAGAATATCACCCCAGGTCAGTTTCACTTCTCCGCGGTTGCCGAGGCGTTTGCTCAACTGGAAATCCAGCAGGTTGCGGTGGCGCTCGTACACATCGGCATATCCTTCCGTGCCTACCTGCGCAATCCGGTCGCCGATGACATTGTACACCAGCGTGGTAGACAGGCCCCAATCAGGCATTGTGTAGGTCAGTCCGGCGTTGATGATGTACGGCGACTGGCCTTGCAGGGCACGGGTGGTATCGTATGCTCCGGCATTGGAGAGGTCGATGGTAGATCGAATGATTGCTGCATTCGTGAAAAAGGTCAGATTTTCCAGGCGGTCTGCGATGAAACTCAGGTTTTTACGCAATTCCAGTTCGGCGCCATAGTTGGTAGCACCCGAAACATTCTGATAAGTAAACGTGCGCGTTCCGGCGCCCAGACTGCTAAAGGTAAACTCGATCGGGTTGTTGAATTTTTTGTAAAACAGGCTTACGCTGAACAACTGGTTCTGGCCCGGATACATTTCATACCGGATATCGTAATTCTGAATGGTACCTCTGGTCAGGTTTGGGTTACCCACGATGCCTGCATTTAGGTAAAAATCATAAAATGCAAAAGGCGACAATTCGCGGAATTCCGGGCGGGTCACCGTTCGCGATGCGGCGATGCGCAACTGGTTTTTATCATTAAAAGCATAGGTCAGGTTGGCCGATGGCAACCAGTCCGTAGAACTCAAATCGACATTGATCGGATTTTGCGAGTAGTCGAAAGAATTGACCTTCTGTTTGAAATTTTCTACCCGAAGTCCCCAGGAAGCGCGCAGTTTCTGACCGATTTTATTATCAAACATGATAAAACCGGCGCTCAACTGAGAGTTGGCATCGTAAGCATCGCTTTTGTTGGTGATTTCACCCATGACGAAGCCATTGTCCGCAATGTTGGAATCAGCAAAAATCTGATCCTGCGGCAGGAGCAACAGACCGCTGTTGAAGCCTGCCGTTTTGCGCGTCCAGCCCATCACCCGCGCATCAAACAAGCGGTCTTTTTGCTGGTATAGTCCACCCATTTTGATGGAGTGTTTTTGACCACCCATTACAAAAGGAACCGTAAAATCAAGGTTGCCGTTCAGGACATCTTCGCTCAATTCAGAATAAAAACGACCGCTGCGGAACGGGTCGGCCTGGATCGGAACAAAAGCACGGAATGGTTCATTTTCTTCCGCATCGAAGTTTTTGGAGTAAAACATCCGGCGCAGGGATGGCACATCGCGGGAACTGCGGTTGTAGCCGCCGCCCCAATTGAGTTTAATGCCGCTGTCGCTCAGGGAATGCTCGCCGCTTAAGCGGGTAGTGAGCAGGTGGTTTTCTGTGTATTCAATAGCCGTCGCACGAATAAAACGTTCCTGTTCGAGGTCCTTTCCTTCCCGGGTTGTAATGCTGTTGTCCGTGTTGGTGGAGTAGGTCCCTTGTAAGGAAATTTTATGTAAATTATTGATTTTCAATGAGGTGTTGAAAAGGGCGCCCCAGAGTACATTGTTTTTGAACTGCTTGTCATTGTAATCGAACAACTGACTTTGGGTATCGAAATCATAGCGGTCGGCATCCTGCAGGCGGTTGTTGTTGCTATAAGAAAGCGCGAAAGTGGTACCCGACTGAATTTTGGCAGAAAGGTCTTTGACCAGCCCGCCAGCGAGTTGGAAACCCATATTAGGGCGGGCGCTGCTGCCTTCTGTAATGGCCCAGTCATTTTCAAACATCTGGGAGTATCGTACTTTTTCGGCACGGGTGGCGCCAATGAAGTCGGGGGCCGATGGGAAACCGGCTGGCAGTGCCCTGCTGCCTTTGTCCAGACCCATCCAGTCGGTTTTGCTGCCTACACCGGATAAATAAGGCTGGAAAGTTGTGACGTTGTTGATGCCGGCATTCACACTGACACTCAGGTAACTGTGTTCCGGAATGTCGCGGGTATTGAGCAGGATAGCGCCACCGGCAAATTCACCGGGAAGATCCGCGCTGGCCGTTTTCATGATGACCAGGTTGTCCAGCATGGAAGATGGGAACAGATCGAAAGAAAAAGCCTTGCGATCCGGTTCAGTGCTGCTGAGCAGGGCGCCATTGAGCATGGCGATATTGTAGCGGTCGCTCAATCCGCGGATGATTGCGAACTTGTTGTCCTGGATACTTGCGCCACTCACCCGGCGAATGACATCGCTGGTGGTGCGGTCCGGGGTGCGTTTGATGCTTTCTGCGCTGATACCGTCGCCAATAGTAGGGCTGGTTTTTTGCAGAATGGTGAGCGCGCTCATGCTTTCGCGGCTGGCTTTGGCAATGATCACTACCTCGGTAATGGTTGTTCCGAGTGATGCTTCTTCCAGCGCTACATCCACGGTAGTGGTTTCGCTGGCTTTAACATTGATCTCGCCAATGGTTTTAGTCTGGTAGCCGGTGTAATTGATGGTAATTTTGTGAACACCTGGTTCGACATTCCGGATCGTAAAAAAACCATCCAGGTCGGTGACAGCGCCGCCGACGCCGTCATCGAGGCGAACGGAAGCGCCGATCATGCTTTCGGCAAGGCTGGCGTCAATAATTTTTCCGGAAATACTGCCTGTTTGGGCAGTGAGGAAAAGAGGAAGGAAGCACAGGAGTGCGAAGAGGAGGTTAGAAATTCGTTTCATAGATACGTTGATACAGATTTACGCCCACAAAGGTCTTGCAGGGTATTTCTACCGACGAAAAAAGTAGTTTAAGTTAGCGTTAAGTTTGTGTGTGCTTCGTGTAAAGTGCCGGCTGCTTTAGCTGCCGGATGTAACGTCCGGCAGCTAAAGCAGCCGGTACGGAAACATTCCCTACCTTTGCCGGGCACCCACCATACGTATTAGTAGAGCATGTCAAAATTTGATTCCATCAGCGACCTGCAGGCCGCTGTTCGTTCCGGCAGTACGAGCTGCCGCGCTATTGTCGAGTATTACCTTGGTCAGATTGAAAAAACGAAAGACCTGAATGCCTATGTGGAGGTTTGGGCCGAAGAGGCATTGCAACAGGCGGATAAACTGGATCGGAAATTTCGGGAAAACCCCGCTTCGGTGGGGCGTTTGTTCGGCGCCGTCATCAGCATCAAGGACCTAATCTGTTATGCGGGCCACGAGGTAACGGGCGCTTCAAAAATCCTGAAAGGCTTCCGCTCGCTTTATTCCGCTACCGCTGTGGAACGCCTGCTGTCCGAAGACGCGATCCTGATCGGCCGCACCAATTGCGACCAGTTCGGCATGGGTTCCACCAATGAAAACTCCGCCTACGGCCCTGTGCGCAATGCTGCCGACCCCGACAGGGTGCCCGGTGGGTCTTCCGGCGGCGCAGCCGTGTCTGTGCAGGCGGATACCTGCACGGCCGCTTTGGGGACGGACACGGGTGGTTCGGTGCGCCAGCCGGCCGGTTTTTGCGGCATCTGGGGCTTCAAACCTACTTACGGGCGTATTTCCCGGCATGGCTTGCTGGCTTACGGTTCTTCTTTTGATCAGATTGGTATTTTTGCCCAAAAACCTGCGGACATAGCCCTGCTTCTCGATATCATGCAGGGACCGGATGAATTTGACAGCACCGCTCCGGATGTTCCAAAGCAGGAGCAAAAGCAGCATGATTCAGGACGGCGTCGGATCGCTTATTTCTCACAAACCATTGACAATGAAAGTGTGGATGCGGGCGTGCGCAGCGTAACCCGTTCCTACATCGACGGGCTTGTTCAAGCCGGTCACCAGGTAGACCCCGTCGACTTCGACCTGCTGGATTACATCATTCCCACCTACTATGTACTGACCACCGCGGAAGCCAGTTCCAACCTGTCGCGGTACGACGGCATTCGCTACGGCCACCGGAGTGCCGGAGCCCGCAACCTGGAAGAAACCTATGTGCTGAGCCGGAGCGAGGGATTCAGCGAGGAAGTGAAGCGCCGCATTTTACTCGGCACCTTTGTGTTGAGCAGCGGTTATTACGACGCCTATTACACCAAGGCGCAGCAGGCACGGCGGCTGATCCGCAACCGGATTCAGGAAATTTTCCGGGGATACGATTTTATACTGTTGCCTGTAGCGCCTTCCGTAGCGGGTCGTTTCGGCGAAAAATCGGAAGACCCGGTGGCGATGTATTTGTCGGATATTTATACGGTGCTGGCAAATCTGGCGGGTATACCGGCGATTGCGGTTCCGGCAGGGAAGGACCCGGAAACAGGTATGCCTATTGGCGTGCAGTTGATGGCGGACGTGTGGAAAGAGGAAGATTTACTGGGGTTTGTGGGGGCTTAAGATATCCGACTCCACACTCGCGCATCTTTCCCTTCCGACGCCAAATGCTGTTTTAATCGCCCATGCTCCGGTATCGCCAGCGCGGGGTCTTTTTCCAGAATCTGCGTAGCAATCTCTCTCGCCGCCGTCAAAATCTGACCGTCGCGGGCCAGGTCGGCCAGCATAAACCGCAACATGCCGCTTTGCTGGGTGCCTTCTATGTTGCCCGGGCCACGCAGCCGCAGGTCCGTTTCGGCGATAATAAAACCGTCATTGGTCTGACACATGGTCTGGATGCGTTCGCGGGCTTCGCTGCTGAGTTTAAAACTGGTCAGCAGCAGGCAAAACGACTGTTCAGCGCCGCGCCCTACCCGGCCCCGCAACTGGTGCAATTGAGAAAGCCCGAAGCGCTCGGCGTTTTCAATCACCATAACGGAAGCATTCGGCACATTCACGCCCACCTCGATCACCGTGGTCGCCACCATGATCTGCGTTTCGCCGCGCACGAAGCGCTGCATTTCAAAATCCTTGTCGGCGGCCTTCATTTTACCGTGCACGATGGAAATCTGGTATTCCGGTATCGGAAAATCGCGGCTGAGCGCTTCAAAACCCGACATCAGGTTCTGCAAATCCATCGTTTCCGTTTCTTCGATCATCGGGTACACCACATATACCTGCCGGCCTTTGGCAATTTCTTCGCGCATAAAACCCTGCACGCGCAGGCGGTGGTGTTCCGTTTTGTGAAGGGTTGTAATGGGTTTCCGGCCCGGCGGCAGTTCGTCGATCACTGAGACGTCGAGATCGCCGTACAAAGTCATCGCCAGCGTTCGCGGACTCGGTGTGGCGGTCATGACCAGTACGTGCGGTGGCCCGGCCGGGTTTTTAGCCCAGAGTTTGGCGCGCTGCTGTACGCCGAAGCGGTGTTGCTCGTCTATTACGCTGATTCCCAGGTTTTTAAACTGTACCCAATCCTCGATCAGCGCGTGGGTGCCGATCACGATATGCAGTTCGCCCGACGCGAGTTGTTGCAGAATGGCCTCTCGTTTTTTGCCTTTGACGGTACCGGAAAGATAACCCACTTGCACGCCCAGTTCGCCCACCAGTTCGGTGATATTGGCAAAATGTTGTTGCGCCAGGATTTCGGTGGGCGCCATTAGCGTAGCCTGAAAGCCGTTGTCGATGGCCATGAGCATGGTCATCAGGGCGACTACGGTTTTGCCTGAGCCGACATCACCCTGCACCAGTCGGTTCATGTGTTTGCCCGAAGCGAGGTCGCCGCGTATTTCTTTAATGACCCTTTTTTGCGCGCCGGTGAGTTCAAAAGGCAGTTTTTCCTGAAAAAATCTGTTGAAATATTCCCCTATTTTGCTGTACACAAAACCCCGGATGGTGTCTTTTCTGCGGGTGCGGATCTGTAGCAGCCGGAGTTGCAGGAAAAATAATTCCTCGAATTTCAGTCGCCGGGTAGCGGCATCCAGTTCCTGCTGGTTTTCCGGGAAATGAATTTTGGAAATAGCCGACCAGCGTCCGATCATTTTGTATTGCGACAACAAGTAATCGGGCAGCGTTTCGGGCAGTTCGGCAGCGGAAAGTTGGTCGAGCAGCGTGCGGAGCAGTTTGCGCAAACCTTTGGCATCCAGCCCTTTCTGCGTCAGTTTATCAGTGCTGGGGTACACGGGATCGAAAGTGCGGGAGGCCACCTGCGCGCTGAGTACCGGCCCTTGCCCGTTTTCGGCAGGCACGACCACCACCGCCTCTTCCATTTCCGGGTGGGTGATATTGAAGCGCCCGTTGAACTCGTTGACCCGGCCGAATACGATGTATTCCTTGCCCACCTGCAACGATTTTTCGAGCCACTGGACCGCCTGGAACCAGACGAGTTCCATCATGCCCGTCTCATCGCGGATACTGCCTACCAGCCGGCGCGCGCGGCCTTCGCCGAGTGTTTCAAGCCGGCGCAGGATACCGCGTATCTGCACCTGTTCTCCTTCCGTATGAATATCCCGGATGCGGTGAAATTTGGTGCGGTCGATGTAGCGGAAAGGGAAATGAAACAGCAGGTCACGACAGGTAAAAATGCCAAGTTCCTTCTTCAGCACGTCAGCCCGTTGTGGACCGACGCCCTTTAGGTATTCGATGTTGGAGTCGAGATTAGGCATTGACGTGAGTCGTGAGTTGTGAATCGTGAGTTGTGAGTTGTGAGTGGGGAAGTAACGCCCGGTTTAATGTTCTGAAGCCGGGAGTTATCACCCTAATAACCAATAACTAATAACCAATAACGAAAACAAAAGTAACATCTTTTGTTTGAAAAACACAAAAGGGCCGGCCCGCAAATAGCGGGACAGCCCTTTTCTCATGGTACGTTTTGTTGTGTTGCGACGGCTTTAGCCTGCCGTCTGGCTGGTAATGATGTCGCGTGCGAACAAGATTTTAGGTTTCCAATATTTGGAAGTAGAGATATTTTCTACAATAATGCCACGGCTGCAAGTGCTGTGTACGCACATGATGCCTTCCGGCGTGTTTTCCACAACCATGGCCACGTGTTGAATGCGACCGCGGCGACCGAAGAAAACAAGATCGCCCGGCAGTACCTCTTTCAGCGAAATACGGTCGCCCTGACGGGACTGTGTAGCGGAGCAAGAGGAAACTTTCAGGTTAAATTCTTTGAGTATGTAACTCGTGAAACCGGAGCAATCGAATCCGGTTTTTGGTGTGACGCCGGCGTAGCGGTAACGGAGCCCCAGGAAATTTTGGGCGTATCCGGTGATGTCACAGCGCAATTGCATCGCTTCAATGTCTTCGGCACGGTCAGTTGGTCTGCGGCCTATGCTCTTGAACGAGGAGCAAGCGATAAGAATGAACAAAAGAATGGGTAAAAAAGCACGCAAAAAAGAGTCTTGGGGTCGACTGGAAGGTAATATGTTGGTCATGTGTGTAAGTTTACAGCTCAAGGCAGAGATAATAAAAATCTGTTGCCATGCTCAAATAATGAGTTCGCTGCTAGTGAAGATTAAATTGGTTTCGGTGGGGGCCGAACGGGCTTCAAAAACTTGCGCGAAGGGAGGAGGATTGATTAGAATGAAGCCTTAAAAAAATGTTAAAAAATCCGCAAGCATGTGGCAAAGGTAAAAACGGTTTTGAAAAAACAATGCTTTTGGAATAAAAAGTGGAAAAAATCACTCAGGGCAGCGTAAAAAAATCCGCATCCTGCAAAAAAGGTAATTGTTGGCGGTAATGTTGCTGGTCTGCCAATGAAAGTTCTGTGGTAATGATATCTTCCTGTCCGGAAATTTGACAAATCAGCTGTCCTCCAAAATCAACAACGGTCGAGTCGCCGCTGTATTCGAAGCCGTTTCCGTCAGTCCCAACCATGTTCACTCCAATCGTAAATGATTGATTTTCAATGGCTCTTGCCATCAACAGGCTGCGCCAGTGGTGCGCCCGGCGGCTGGGCCAGTTGGCGACGTAGAGCAGGAGGTCATAAGGCTGTTGCACAGGTGTTAACGAATCGCTAACGTGGTTGCGGCTCCACGCCGGAAAGCGCAAATCGTAACAAATCAGGGGGCAAATGCGCCAGCCTTTCCACTCGATGTTCAACCGATTTTTTCCGGGTGTATAGTGTTCCTGTTCGCCTGCCAGTGTGAATAAATGCTTCTTGTCATAGGTGTCGAAGCGGCCGTCGGGGCGCATAAAAACCAGGCGGTTGTAAAAATGACCGTCTTCCGAACAGATAAAACTGCCGGTGATCGCAGCATTTAAAAACCGGGCTTGTGCGGTCAGCCAGTGCATCGTCGGACCGTCCATGGGCTCGGCCAGTTTTTCGGCCTGCATGGAAAATCCGGTGCTGAACATTTCGGGCAGCACCACCAGGTCGGTCTGGCCCGCCAGCGGGGCGAGTTTCAGGGTGAAATTGGCCCGATTCTGATCGGGGTTTTCCCAGACAAGGGTAGATTGTACAATGGAAACGCGCATAATTGAAAAGGCAAAATTACAAAAGGCAAAGGGCAAACCGGCCCATCAGGTAATCATGGAAATCATATCAATCATGGGTTACCTTTGCCACAAACCTAACCATTTTTTTATGGACATCACACAACAAGGCTACGTCCATTCCGAATTAATGCCGGAAGGCGCACTGCGTATCACTTTTTTTCACCCCAATCACAACAGCCTGCCCAGCCGCCTGCTGGCAGAACTGGTTGCCGCTTTTGATGCGGCCGGCCGGAATCCCGATGTAAAAATCGTCGTGTTGCGCAGCGCCGAACACAAAACTTTTTGTGCCGGGGCGAGTTTCGACGAATTGCTTGGTATACAGGACTTTGAAACAGGCAAAACCTTTTTTTCCGGCTTTGGAAACGTCATCAATGCCATGCGCCGCTGCCCGAAAATCATCGTGGGCCGTATCCATGGCAAATCGGTTGGAGGCGGTGTTGGGCTTTCTGCGGCTACTGATTTTTGTATGGCCTCTCACTATGCGACGTTCCGCTTGAGCGAACTGGCGGTGGGTTTCGGCCCTTTTGTCATCGGCCCTGCCGTCGAACGAAAGGTGGGCGTGGGCGCCTTCAGCCAATGGGCGCTGACCCCCGATGAGTGGCAAACTGCCGAACGGGGAAAGGCAAAAAATCTGTACCAGGAGGTTTTTGATACCGTAGAGCAACTCGACGCTTATCTCGCTCATTTCTGTAAAAACCTTTGTTCTTACAGCCCGGAAGCGCTGGCTGAACTCAAAAAAGTTTTCTGGCAAGGCACCGAACACTGGGATACGTTGCTGAACGAACGCGCGGCCATCAGCGGGCGGCTGGCACTCACGGAGGCTTCGAAGGCGGCGATGGCGGCGTTTAAGAGGTCTTAGTTATTGGTTATTCGTTATTAGTTATTGGTGGTTTTTCAGGCTAAAAAGGGAGAGAATGCATCTTTCTGTTTTCCCCTGCATCAAATGCCGATAAGGAACGGAAATCGCTTCACTTTCAGCAATTCCAGCCTGAAAAACCACCAATAACGAATAACCAATAACCAATAACTAGGCCAACAGGCCAACAAAACGATCAAACAAATACCGCGAATCGTGCGGCCCGGGGCTGGCTTCGGGGTGGTACTGTACGCTGAAAGCCGGGTAGTTTTTCAGGCGGATACCTTCTACAGTGTTGTCGTTCAGGTTGATATGTGTGGCTTCCACTATACCGGGGCTGTCGTACACGGCCTGTTCGAGCACACCGAAGCCGTGGTTTTGGCTGGTGATTTCGGAAAGGCCGGTCACCAGGTTTTTCACCGGGTGATTGAGCCCGCGGTGGCCGTGGTGCAATTTATAGGTCGGCAGTCCGGCAGCCAGAGCGAGCAATTGTTGTCCCAGACAGATACCGAAAAGCGGTTTGCCATCTGCGAGCATTTTTTCAACGGTGGTTACGGCATACGGCATGGAAGAAGGGTCACCGGGGCCGTTGGAAAGAAAATAACCGTCGGGGTTCCAGGCTTTCACTTCTGAAAAATCCGTTTTAGCCGGAAAAATCTTCAGGTAACAATCACGCTGGTCGAAACAGCGGAGTATATTTTTTTTTACCCCGAAATCCATCACCGCGATGCGGTATTTGGCATCTTCCCGGCCGATAAAATAGGGCTCGCGGGTGGTGATATGGCTCGAAAGTTCCAGCCCAGCCATGCCAGGTGTGGCTGCGAGCCGTTTTTGCAATTCCGCTACTTCGTCGGTTTCAGAGGAAATAATACAATTCATGGCGCCGCGTTCGCGGATGTGTTGCACGATGGCCCGGGTATCCAGATCATGAATGGCCACTAATCCTTCCGCCTCAAAATAATCCTGAATGGTGCGGTCGGCTGTCTGGCGGCTGTATGGAATATTAAAATTGCGGCAAATAAAACCGGCAATTTTGATGCCTTCGCTTTCTACCTCGTCATTTTTGATACCGTAATTGCCAATATGAACATTGGTGGCGACCAGTACCTGTCCGGTGTAGGAAGGGTCGGTAAAAATTTCCTGATAACCGGTCATACCTGTATTAAAACAAATTTCGCCGGTAGTCGTACCGGTTTTGCCGGCGGCCTTGCCGTGAAACACGGTGCCGTCTTCAAGTAGGAGAATCGCTTTCAAAATAGGTAGTTGAAAAAGTGAACAAGTGGCGAGCGGCAGTATCCCTGCGTCAAAACCGGGCGCAAAGGTCGTTTAAACGCCGGTTTTTTCAAAAGAGAAAGTCCATGAATAAAAAGTTGTCTAATTTACCCGCTGAAGTTAACCGCTACAAACGTATGGTGCAGCAGAATTTACAAGACCAGCTTTTTGAAATCATCCTTCAGCGTTATGCCCGCCGTGCCGATGCGGTCGAAGATTTGGCCCGCATTCTCAACCTCGGCAAAGACCCGGTGTACCGTCGGTTGCGGAGCGATACGTTTCTTTCTCCGCTCGAACTCAGCACCCTGGCCCTGCATTTTCGCATTTCACTCGATCAACTCGTAGTGGGCCAAAGCGATAATGTGATGTGCAATTTCAATGCATTTTCGCAAAAAATAACCGATTTTTCCCAATACCTGACGGATTACATTCAAACGTTAGAGCAGATTCGCCGGCTTCCAAAAGTGCATTTCAACTATGCCACCGTTGAAATTCCGGTTTTTACGTACAATTTTATCCCCGAACTGATCTGTTTTAAACTCTACGTCTGGGGCCGCACCACCTGGAACCTCGAATTCTTACGCGACCGTCCCTTCGATTTTCAACTCGTGACGCAACCGGTCGTACAGCTCAGCCAAAAACTGCTGGAGCATTACATCGCTCTGGACAGCACCGAACTCTGGAGTGTCAACATTGTAGACAACACCCTGGCCCAGATCGAATACCACGTTTATTCGGGCGGCTTTCGGGACCCGAAAGAAGCCGTCGTCTTGTGCGAAAGGTTGCTGGAATGGGCCGCGCACATGAAAGCTATTGCGGCTGCCGGCAAAAAATTTAAAATCGGTGAAAAACCCGAGCACGGACTCGGGGTGATCAATATTTACCACAACGAAATGGTGCACACCAACAACACCGCAATTATCACAAGCGATGTGGGCAAATTCGTTTTTGCAGCCTTCTGCAACCCCAATTATATCAAAAGTTCCGATCCGAAACTCTGTGACTACACGGACGACTGGTTCCAGAATGTGATTGCCAAATCCAGCCCGATCACACAATCTTCGGAAAAAACGCGCGACTGGTTTTTTCGCGAACTCACAAAAAAAATTGACCGGGTGAAACAGCGGATTCTGCTGCACATAGAGGAAAATAGCCAGGCAAATTGATCCTTTATTTTGCCTAAAATTCAACATAACTTGCTGTTGGCGGGGACGCTCAACAGCGGCCGGGGCAGTTGTGCTTCGATTTTGCAGTGTAATAAATTCGGGATGACACCCGGGTTGGGGCACTTTTAGCCACATTTTGGCGATTTAGATCAGTTTTGACCCCTGATTCGCATGACTCATGTGGGCGCCTGCCCCAAACACTATTTGGCACTCTTAGGCTAAATTCTCACACACCAGACTTTTTGAACAACCCCTCGGCTGCATCCGCGCAATCCGCGTCGCATTTTTTAAAATATTTTTAGGTTAACCTAAAAATATTTATACATTTGCCTTAAATTTTATTTTCGCAGAAAAAACCTATCAAAGTACAAGTCTGCCATGACGATCACAACCGCAGAGGAAAACTACCTCAAAGCCATTTTTAAAATTGCTGAAAAAGAAGGCAAAGCCGTGCTGACCAATTCCATCGCGGGCGCCATGAATACGGCTGCTGCTTCGGTGACGGATATGCTCAAACGTTTGTCGGACAAACAATTGATCAAATACGAAAAATACCGGGGCGTGGCGCTCACTGAAGAAGGTAGTCGCGTTGCTACCGTGCTGATCCGCAAGCATCGCTTGTGGGAAGTTTTTCTGGTGGATAAACTCGGGTTTGCCTGGGACGAAGTGCACGACCTGGCCGAACAACTCGAACATGTGCAGGGCGAATCACTCGTCGACCGCCTCGATACGTTCCTTGGACATCCACGGTTTGACCCGCACGGCGACCCGATTCCCGACGCGGAAGGTCGCTGGGTGTACCGCCAGCAGGTACGGCTTTCCGTGCTGCAACCCGGCCAGCGGGGCGTTGTGACGGGCGTGGATGACCACGCCGCACCTTTTTTACAATACCTCGATCAAATTGGACTGGGCCTGGGCGTCGAATTGCTTTTGACCGCCCGCACCGCCTATGACCAGTCGGTGCAGGTGCTGATCGGCGGACGCGCGGAAGTGACATTGAGTGATAAAGTGGCGCAGAACCTTTTTGTGAAAGTGTCTTGAAACGGTTGAGAAGTTGAGGGTTGAGAATGTTGAGGGTGATAACTAAAAGCATGAGTTACCACCCTCAACACCTTCAACACTCTCAACCCTCAACAACTCAACATTCTCAACCCCCATCAACCCATAAAACGAATCCATATGCAAAAAAAACAACCCAAACCTAATGCTCAGGTACATCCTGAACGCTCGCTTTCAGAGGTACACAGTACCGTTGAAACCAATGTAAAAGGCGGTTTTTGGAAGCGTCTTTTTGTTTTTTTGGGCCCGGCTTATCTGGTCAGTGTGGGTTATATGGACCCGGGTAACTGGGCGACCGACCTGGCCGGGGGCAGCCGTTTCGGCTATTCCCTGTTGTGGGTTTTGCTGATGTCGAACATGATCGCACTGCTGTTGCAAAGCATGTGCGCGCGGTTGGGGGTGGTGGCACAGCGCGACCTGGCCCAGGCGTCACGCGAACTCTACCATCCTGCTGCCAACATTTTCAATTATATCCTGGCTGAAATCGCCATTGCATCCTGCGACCTGGCCGAAGTAGTAGGTATGGCTATCGGGTTGCAGTTGTTGTTCGGTTTTCCCCTTATCTGGGGAGTGGGATTGAGCGTACTGGATGCTTTTCTCATCCTTTTCCTGATGCAGTTGGGCATCCGTCGCCTGGAGGCCTTTATTCTGGCGCTGGTGCTGATCATCGGCGGCGCTTTTGCCATTCAGATGCTGCTGGCCAAACCACAACTCAGCGAAGTAGTGGTAGGTTTTATACCAAGTATCCCAAACACAGAAGCGCTTTTTATCGCGATCGGTATCATTGGCGCGACGGTCATGCCGCACAACCTGTATCTCCACTCGGCGCTGGTGCAATCGCGTAAAGTCACCCGCAACCCGCAGGGGCTTCGCCGCGCCATCCGCTACAATATTATTGATTCAGCTATTGCGCTCAACCTGGCTTTGTTTGTCAATGCAGCCATTTTGATCCTCGCAGCGGCCGTTTTTCATAAAAACGGTTACAATGGTGTTTCCGAAATTCAGGATGCCCACCGGCTGTTGGAACCCTTGCTGGGTAAAAGTTATGCCCCAGCGCTATTTGCCATTGCGCTCATTGCAGCGGGCCAGAGCAGCACCGTCACAGGAACACTGGCGGGGCAGATTGTTATGGAAGGATACCTGCACCTGCGGATCGCGCCCTGGCTGCGCCGCCTCATCACCCGTCTGCTGGCGGTGGTGCCGGCAATTTTTGTGATTTCCTATTTCGGAGAATCATCCACCGGTGATATGCTGGTAATGAGCCAGGTAATCCTGAGCATGCAATTGGGTTTTGCCATTATTCCGCTGCTGCATTATGTAAGCAGTAAAAAAAGGATGGGCGAATATGCCATCGGTTTTTGGGCAAAACTGGCGGGTTGGGCGAGCGCGGTTATTATTGTTTCGCTGAATGTTCGGCTGGTCGTCGACCAGGTAACTGGCTGGCTAGCGAATAGCGGTCAATACCTCTGGCTGGTACAATGGATCGTAATACCCTCGCTAATTGGTACGGCTGCTATGCTGGCTTATATTGTATTGCGTCCGATTCTCGTCAATTTACCCAAAACAAAAACCGGGGTGCCCCATGGGCAGTTCAAAGCCATTGCAGCCATACAAAAACCTGAATACAAAGAAATTGCCATTGCCGTCGACTTCTCCGCAGCAGACCAGAAAACCTTGGAGCATGCCCTTCATATCGGCGGAGCAACAGCCAAATACCTTCTGATCCATGCCGTTGAAACAGCGGGCGCCTGGGTAATGGGCAGTGAAATTCAGGATTTTGAAACACACGCCGACGTCAAATACCTGGAAGAATACCAGACTGCGCTCACCGCGCTCGGCTACCAATGCGAGTCGGTTATCGGCTACGGCCCGGCCAAACAGGCTATTCCAAAACTGGTCAATGACAAAAATGTCGACCTGCTGGTGATGGGCGCCCACGGCCACCGCGTACTGAAAGACCTGATTTTCGGGACAACGATCGGAGCGGTGCGGCATGCGGTGAGCATTCCGGTGCTAATCGTGCGGTAAGTAGCCTTAACCGCGTATATTTGCGGCCGATTTTTAAAATCAGTACTGAATATGCTCGATAAACTGCAAGCGATACGCGAAAGATATATGTACCTGGAAGAACAACTCTCCGATCCGTCTACGGCATCGGATGTGGAAAAGTCTAAAAAGGTAAATAAAGAATACAAAAAACTCCAGCCGATCATGCAGACGGCTGCGCGGTATGAAAAGGCAATGTCCAACCTCAGCAGTGCCCGCTCTATTTTGTCGATGGAAAGCGACCCGGAAATGCGTGAAATGGCCCGCGACGAAATTGCGATGCTGGAACCCGAATGTTCCGGCCTGGAGGACGAGTTGAAAATACTGCTCACGCCCAAAGACCCGGAAGATGAAAAGGACGTGATTTTTGAAATACGCTCGGGTACCGGTGGCGACGAAGCCGCACTTTTTGCCGGCGATTTGTACCGCATGTACGGTCGATATTTCAGCACCCAGGGCTGGGAAGTGGAAGTGCTGGATGAAAATCCGGGTACTGCCGGCGGCTATGCAAAAGTGGTGCTGGAAGTGTCGGGCGATCATGTGTACGGCCGCCTGAAATACGAATCGGGCGCACACCGCGTGCAGCGCATCCCGGAAACGGAGGCCAAAGGCCGCGTACACACTTCCGCCGCTACTGTGGCCGTATTGCCAAAAATGGAGCCGGAAGACATCAATATCCGCAAGGAAGACATTCGAACCGATACCTTCCGCGCTTCAGGCGCAGGCGGGCAGCACGTGAACAAAACGGAGTCCGGCGTGCGTTTTACCCACCTCCCAACGGGTATCATTGCGGAAAGTACCGAAAGCCGCTCCCAGCATAAAAACCGCGATATCGCCATGGGCCGCCTCGTGCAGCAAATCCAGGATGCTCAGGTCCAGCGGGAAGCCTCCGCACTCGCTTCAGCCCGTAAAAGTATTGTAGGCTCCGGCGACCGCTCCGAAAAAATACGCACCTACAACTGGCCCCAAAACCGCGTGACCGATCACCGGCTGGAGGGCGACAACAAAAATTTTAACCTGGATAAAGTCATTGAAGGCGACCTGGAAGGCCTGATCGAGGCGCTGACGATTGCGGATAATGCGGCGAAGATGCAGGAGGGGTGATGTTGTAGTGTTTTGGTGTTTTGGGGTTTTAGTGTTTTGGGCGCGTTGCTCTTGGCATTCCTGATGATTTGGTCAAATTAACCACTGTTGCCCAGGGCAACGCGCCCAAAACACTAAAACCCCAAAACACCAAAACACTACAACAAATTATGGTTATTCGGCTTCGGCGCGCTCTCCGAAGGTTGCTCATTGTTCCGCGTATCCTCGCCGGGAATTTCCTGTTCCGCATTTTCATTCCAGTCCGGGTTTTCCGGCGCTTCGGTGTCCGAATCAGCAGAAGCCAGGACCTCTTCATCCGATTTTTCGGCATCCTCCCAGGTAACGGCAGGCGCTTCCGGTGTTTCCTGCTGGATAAAACCGTCGCGGAAAAAACGGCTTTGAAAAATGACGATCATCAGCACACCTATAGTAATGGATGCGTCGGCTACATTAAAGATCGGGCTGAAAAACAAGAAGTCATCGCCGCCGATCCAGGGCAACCAATCGGGAATATGCACCCATTTTATCGGGAAATACAACATATCGACTACCCGCCCGTGCATAAACCCGTTGAAAGGCAGTTCCTGCGTCATGCCGTAGCCCTGGCCGAATGCAGTGAGTTCTGCAACACCGCCGTGGTAGCCCGACACGGAAAAAATCAACCCGTAAAAAGCGCTGTCGATAATATTGCCCAGGGCGCCGGCGGTGATCAGGCCGATGCTCAGGATAAAACCGAAAGGCATTTCGGCTACCAGCAAAAGCCGGAGGTACCAGATGAGTCCGGCCACCATTAGTACCCTGAAAAGGCTCAGCAGCAGTTTGCCGTATTCCCAGTCGAAAGTGATCCCGAAGGCCATGCCTTCATTCTCCACGAAGTGCAGCCGCGCCCAGTCCAGTCCGCCGATGAGCACATCTTCGTTGTACTCGAAGTGGGTTTTGATATAAAACTTGGAAGCCTGGTCTATGAGTAACACCACTAAAATGAGGAGCGCTACGATGTGTCCTTTTTTCAAGGGTAGAATGATTTGTGTGAAAAAGTCCGCAAAGAAACGCGATTTTGGGCAAATGGGTTGTGCCAACGGCGTAATTCCGTGCAAAAATGACCAAAATTATTTAGCGTCCAGTTGTTTCAGGAACCATTCGCGTTCCGTCAGCGGGTTGGTTTTGAGCACCAGTTCCCTGAATTTTTCCTTTTGTGTCTTGGAATAGATATTCAGGTTCAGGAGTTTTTTCATCAGACTGACCAGGTTTTTGTACGCCGCTTTGCGGGCAGGATTGAGCGCTTCCTTGCGTTGCAGGTAAATGCGGAGGCTTTCAATCAGCGATTCGAAGGCATCCAGGTCGCTGCGTTCGTAATAGATTTTCAGCAGCATGGTTTTGGCGATGATATTCAGCATCATATCGTCGTACTCGAATTGGGTGAGCAGGCGCTGCGCCTTGTTGTAATCGCCTTTTTCAAAATAGAGCCGCGACAGGTTGAAATTGATGATACTGTTGCGTTGTTTTTCTTCGAGGTAATGTTGAAAACGCTCTATGAATTGTTCTGCCCAGTCGAATTCATCTATTTTTATGGCGAATGCAACGGCGTTGCCGAAGGTGTAACGGCTGATGATGCCATTTTCAATCAATGCGCCATTTTCCACCCCTTTCCGATAAAACTTCAATGCGCGACGGCTGTATTCCAGGTCGCCCTGGTTCACTTTGGCAATACAATAATTGAGCGCCGTGCGGTACAGGTTGAGCATTTCCGGCTGGGTGAAATAGTGATCGTCGCTTTCGAGGATCATTTTTTCAAAATCGTCAAAATATTGTTTCTCATCGGGATTGGTAATGGCCATATAGGCGAAATAGTGCGCCGCGATGGCAGGCTCATTCAGCAGGTCTTTTTGGGAAGTATAAGCCAGCACTTCGTTCAACAACCCCGAATCGTAATTGGCTTTCTGATACACGTGGTGGTGCGCCAGCATACCGTTGGCGATCAGCAGTTTTTCCACAATGAACCATTTTTCCATGGCATCCGACATTTCTTGGAGGTTGACGGATGCATTTTGGGTAATGCTCATTTTGTGCTCGTACTCTTCCTGTTCGAGGAAAAAACGTTGCAGGAGGTAGTAGCGGTTGCGCAGCGGCTGGTTTTGCAGGCTTTCCGTGCCGATCCGGTGCGCTTGTTTGTAGGCTTTCTCTAGCTTGCGCACCCGGTAAATGCGCGTCAGTGCAATCTGGAACTGTACCCGGTCATTGGTATAATCCGTAAAAACAAGGTATTCTTCCATCGCTTTCAACAAAAAATACATCACCTGGCGCATAAAAGCGTCGTCGTACGGTTCCCCTTTAAAAATGGCAGCCCATGCCCGCTCTTTATCCGTTGTTTCGTCGCCGTGTAGCACGTTTTTTGTCAAAAAATCAAACAGTTTAATGACATCCTGCCGTTGATTGTGGGCGGGTGATTGCAACCATTTATGCAATTCGCGTACCTCTTTCTTATTCAAAGAGCGAATGAGTTCCACCAATACACTTTTTTGCATCGTTTTTATTGCTTATCTGTTCAACAAAGTAACGACGAATCGAAGAAATTCGTACCGCACTTTATCAGGTTTTTTTTCGTTTTTAAATTCATAATAAAATAATCCTGCCCATTACTTCCAGTTTTCCCTTCAAATGTTCAGTCCAAAATATTTCAACAAATGCGATTTTTTGTCTTTACTACGCAGCAAGCAACCCCGCACATTTGTAACATCAAACTTGACTTAATAAGAAATCAAGTAATCCGAATGCTCATGTACAAGTATACTTTCACTTTTATTCTAGTGCTTATCGCCGGCCTTGCTTCAGGTCAGGGATGGGAGCGTGTATATGGTGGAAGCGGACAAGACGTAGCAAATGGAGTAACACAGACGCCGGACGGCGGGTACATCCTTACCGGAAGTTACAATGCCGACACCCGCGTATACCTGCTGAAAACAGACGCGAACGGCGAACTGCAGTGGTCCAAAACATTTTTCGGGTCCCCTTTAGCCGCCGGTAACAAAGTAATTGTTACACAGGATGGCGGTTATGCCGTTGTAGGTTACGTAAAAGGAGAAGGCCCGAACGGCGATAATATATATGTACTGAAAACCGATGCTTTCGGTACACTGCTCTGGAAAAAACCATTCGGTACAGGACTGGACGACCGCGGAACCGATATCCTGGAAATGCCGGACGGTAACCTGGTCATCAGCGGTTACCAGGTGAATGCCAACGGGAAAGCCGATCTGGTTGTGCTGAAACTCGACAGTGATGGCGCTGAAATCTGGTACAAAACCTATGGCGCTACCGGATTCAGCGAAAAAGGAATGGGCATTGCCCGCGCTTCCAATGGCGACCTGATTGTTGTTGCGGAAAAACAGGAAACGATCTCCGACGATAAAGATATCTACGTGACCCGCATCGCCGGTACCGATGGCGCGCTGGTTTGGGAAAATACCTTCGGACTGACGAATACGGGCACCGGCCAATCCGGAGATGAATTGCCCCGCGCTATTGTCACCACTGCCTCCGACGACCTCGTAATGACCGGTTTTACCAGTTCCATTACAGGTGGCGCAGGTTTTATCATGAAAATTGACGGCAACGGTTTTGCAATTCCACTGTGGACCAGAACCTTCCCAAGTGCCGATTTTAACGATATTGCGAACGGCGCCAACAATACACTTTTCATCTGCGGGTACAAAAGTGTGAATGGCCTGGACGATATGTACATCGTTCATACCGATGCCGATGGAGGCGTCATCTGGGAACCCCGGATCGGTAAAGGCGGGTTCGACGCCGGACTGGGGATCGTAGCCACTGCCGATGGCGGTGCAGCGATCGCAGGCCGCAGCGAACAGTTTGTCGGACCCACCGTCGAATCGAAAGTGTACCTGGTAAAAACGGATGCCAACGGGCTCATTTTCACCAGTTACCTGGAAGGCCACATTTTTAAAGATGCCAACCTGAACTGCGTCAGGGACAATGGAGAAGGCAACCAGGAAAACTGGATCGTGAAAGTGGAAGACGGCGGATTTGTGCGCTATGCCGTTGCAAAAAGTGACGGCTCGTTTACCATGGCCGTCGATACCGGCACCTATGATATTACCCTGATTACCCCGAACAACTACTGGCAAACCTGCGAAGACGCGATTACTGTTGTGGTCCCTGCGTTTTATGATACGGTGCTGGCGGATATTCCGGTACAGGTAAAATCTGCCTGCCCGCGCAATGAAGTAGATATTGCCACGCCTGTTTTGCGGCGCTGTGCTGAAAATACCTATACCGTTCGCTACTGCAATTCAGGTACGGTTACCTCTTCCAATACTTTTGTGGAAGTCAAACTGGATCCGGCGTTTACAGTGACAGGCGGGTCGATATTTGGGTCGCCCATGGGCGATAATACCTATCGCTACAACGTCGGTACGCTCCAGAATGGCAACTGCGGCAGTTTCACCGTAAAGGCTTACCTCGGTTGCGATGAAACAGTGCCCGGCGGAACACAATGCGTCACGGCACATATTTACCCCGATTCTTTCTGCAATGTTCAGACGAGCAACTGGGATGGAGCGATCATCGTAGCCCAGGGCATTTGTGAAAACGATTCTGTGAAACTGATCCTGGCCAATGTTGGTCCGGGTAATATGAGCACCACCCTAGGATTTGTGATTGCGGAAGATGTGGTCATGCTGACGGCGCCGGGCGATCCGGACTACCAGTTCCAGTTGACTTCCGGCGAATCACAAACGGTGTGGGATACCATCGCGAATGGCAAGACCTACCGCATCATTGCCCAGCAAAGTCCCGGTTACCCGGGCCTGAACACCCCCACCGCTGCGGTGGAAGGTTGCCAGTCCGATACGAGTACATTCCCCATTTCGATGGGTTTTTATACCATGTTTCCTGAAGGAGATGCCGATGCATTTGAAGAGTCGGATTGCCAGGAAAATTTTGAAGCCGATTACAACCCAGCATATTTAAAAAGAGGTCATCCCAAAGGTTATAACGAGGAACATTTCGTTACGCCCGACACCGATTTAGAATTTTTAATCCAATTCCAGAATACCGGAACCGATGTAGTGCAGCAGGTGGTCATTATCGACACACTTTCTGCTGCACTCGACCCGGCGACTGTGTATCCGGGTGCTGCCAGCCATCCCTACCAATTTGACATCTACGGAGAAGGCGTTGTGCAGTTTACTTTATCCAATGTTAATCTCGCGCCGGGTAGCAGCGCGGGTGAGGGTTACATCAAGTTTCGTGTAGCGCAGCGCTCCGGCCTGCCTTGCGAGACCCAGATTCTCAACAGCGCTGCTATCTATTTTGACTTCGGTGCACCCGAAATGTCTAATCAAACGCTCCACACCGTCTGCGAATTTGACTCCTTCGTGATCGTCAAAAACAAAGAAATTTTCTTGCCGAACGCCGATTTGCGCGTGTATCCCAATCCGGCAAGAGATGTGGTAAATTTTGAACTGTCAGGCGTAGAAGCCCGGCAATACTCCCTGCAGTTGTACGATATCCAAGGCCGATTACTTGTGAATCAAATTTTTAATCAACCCACATTCCGATTATTCAGACCTCAGCTCCCGGCTGGAACCTTATTCTACTGGCTTGCCGCAGATGGCAAGCCAGTAGCCTCCGGGAAGCTACTCATCCGATGATTTTAATCCACGTGAACTTATCCCAGTAAGTAACAAACTCGAGGCCATCCCAACCAAGGATTACATTCATGAAACATATCCGAGAGCCGGCGATACAAACGTGTATCGCCGGCTTGTTTCATTTCTATACAACAGTGATTCTGCCTATTCTTGCTCATTTTAGCCTTCCTGAAAATATTTATGTTTTTTTCAGGCAACCTTTTATCCCTTTGCGGATATAAAAGGCAACAAGTGATGATAAACATGAATACCGGAAAAATAAACCTGCTGTTTCGATTAATGCTGCTGCTGCTCGTGCTCCTGCAAGGATGCAGCAAGCAGGATCAGATCGAAATAATTGACCACCCGCCGGTGGTTGTGCCGGACACTACAATCATAAATTATTACGGCAACCTCCTACTGGGCAACAGCCCTATGCCGGCCGACACGATTTTCACCCAAATGCAATGGGGCGGGAATCCTTCCAATCCAAATGAAAACGCAGGTTACGACCTGCAAGCCATGGTCGGGCAATGGCCCACTTTTTTGTTGCACTGGGAACCGCACAGCCCCTCCGAACCGCGCATTATGGAGGGCAACTACACCGGATGTTGTGCCTTGGCCATGGGCGACAGTGCCCGGGCCCAGGTGTTGCAGTGGATTGTCCAGGGAAGCAATCCCGACTCTTTTCCGCATATAGACCTTATTCTCTCTTTTGAAACATTTGACGCCTACGATGTAACCGTCAATATCAGTGACGTAATCGAATCCTACAGGACTGAGATCATCGGTACCGATACATTTTACATAGACAGGGCAAGGGTAAAACTCAGTGGCCTGATGCGCAACGACATGAACAACAGTTACAAAGGTATTTCGGGGGAATTCATCTGTTATTTCGGCAGAGCCAATTAATAACAACGTATCGGTCGTCCGCTTTCATGAAAGTCATCAGTATTTTTTCATCATTCAGGGAAAATGACCTGAGCAGCATCCTTGCCGGCTGTGTTCGAAAGGACGCGCAGGCACAGCGCCTGCTGTTCAACCGTTGCGCTCCCGGGATACTGACTACTTGCCGGCGATACGAAACCAAAGGGCTGGATGCGAAGGATATTTTACAGGAAACTTTCATGGCTGTTTTTGAAAAAATCACACAATACAACCCCGAAAAAGCCGCCATTGAAACCTGGATCAACCGAATTGCCGTCAATACCGCCCTTAAAATGCTGCGCAAACAGCAGCCGGTATGGGTCGAACTGGATCGTTTACCCGAAATACCCGAAGCAAATGAACCGGAAGCAAATGAATGGGATGAACTTACAGAAGAACAGCTGCTCCAAATAATCGGGGAACTGCCGGTAGGCTATCGAACCGTTTTTAACCTGTATGTCGTGGACGAGTTCAGCCACGCCGACATCGCCGAAACCCTTGGCATCAGTGTACAAACCTCAAAATCCCAGTTGTTCAAAGCCAAAGCCATGCTGCGGCAAAAACTGAACGCCCAAAAAAAAACAGTTAACTGCATGAATTTCTGACATGAAAGAGGACTTCGACCATATTAAAAAGCGTTTGCGCGACTACGAGTCGCCCATCAACCTCGATGAGGCATGGGGGGCTATGCAGGAACTGCAACAAAAACGCCGGGGTAAATGGAAGCGCAAAAGCAGCGTACTGTTGCTGCTGCTGCTGATAGGTTCTTGCGGCACCTGCTGGTTGTTGGGAAAACGTGCCGGCCAGGATTTGGAATCGTCTGCCGGGAAGGACGCATCAGCGATTGCTCCGCTGCAAACAAACCTGTCTGTTGATAAAAACAAACCCCTTGCCAGCCATTCCGCCGGTAATACGATTGAAAACGCGACTTTAACCCAAACAGAAAAACACTTTACCACATCCACACCTTTAATTTCCCAAGGATCCCCCGAAACGGGCAATTCCGTTGCTCCTCAACCGCTAACCCTTCTGAACCAGCCCACAGGTTCCAATGACAACACCCAAAAAACAAACACTTTGAACAACAGCGCGTTGGGCATTTCCTCGCCTGCTGCAACGCCGTCCCGCACACCTGAATCGTCGCCTGCTTCCGGCAATATATCATCGGCAGTGATGCCTGAAAGCGATCGCGAAAATTCAGACAATGGCCGGCAACAAAGCAAGGCTGGAAATGACTCAACCCGCGCGCTACCTACGCCGCCGCCGTTCATCCGGCAGCAATGGGTGTGGATGGATGTTTTGCCCGAAAAAGTATTTGGCATGGCGGTAAGGCCACCCCAGGCACAGTTAACGTTACCTGTAGTACAAATCGGCTTGTCGCACACCCGGCCTGCCCGAAAAACACCGGTGCGCAAATCGCTGTACCTGAGTTGTGGCGCGGTGCTGGCACAACAGCAATTTAAAGCCAGAACAATCGAGCAGGCTGAATATGCTTTTCTGCGATCGGCATCGGAAACCAGTCTGCCAGGCCTGAGCGCCGACCTGGGTATTGCGCTGGAAGTGTCGCCGCGCAACTATGTGGACGTAGCCTTGCGGTATGAAACCTGGTACGATCAATTTGTGTATCAGTACGAACAAGCAAAGGAATACAACCTGACTAATGTACTGCTCGGTGTGGTGCGGTACGAGCCGGTTGGTACGGAAGTAAGGGTGTTTGGCGACACGGTAATTTCCGGCACACAAACCGTAAAAGCGACGTATTTCAACCGATACTCGGCCGCCGATCTGCGGCTGGCATTCGGACATGCGCTCTGGAAAGGCCATCGTTTCAGCCTGAACCTGACAGCGGGTATGAGCGCCAATGTTTACAAAAAAATACAAGGACATATTGCAGATTCGGGACCTGCCACCGGCGTGACGGACCTACAATACACGCCTTACAAACAAACCCTGGGGCTGGGTGTGTATGCCGATCTTCGACTGAACTACCGCCTGACATCCCGCCTGGATATCCAACTCAAACCGTCAACCATATTCGGCCTGAGCGATGCCTTGCAAAGCGGCGCGCCCACCAGCGCCCATTTCAGGCGAACATCGCTGCAACTGGGCCTAAGCACCCATTTCTGACACATAAAACGAACACAATGAGGATGTTGCCTACAGGCGACCAGCCCATGTTATGCACACTCTTTAAAGCACTTTTCTCAAATTTATACACAAAAACAACTACACCATGCTCAAACAGTTTTTTTTCATCGCTATGCTGCTTTGCCTCGGCGCAAATCATGCAGCAGCCCAGCCGGTAAACCCCTGTGACCCGGCTTCCGTTTCCCAATTTCAAAACGACCTGATCGCACAAGGGTTCGACTGCCTGCAAAATGCAGGACCGTTCGAATGCATCAACGACGTATTTGAATATGCCTTTGAAAACTGCCCGCTACCCATCGATACGACAGGCAATAACCCTTGCACGCCCGAAGCCGTTGCACAGGTAGAAAGCGATCTGCTGGCACAAGGTTTTAGTTGCCTGGAAGATGCCGGCCCATTCGCCTGCGTAGATGAAGTGATCAATTTTGTGTTGGCTAACTGCCCCGACCCCAACGGCGGCAGCGGCGGCAATCCTTGCGATCCGGCTATAGTAGGCCAGTTGCAGGCGGAACTGATTGCGCAAGGTTTTGCATGCCTGGAAGGCGCCGGACCTTTCAACTGCGTCAACGACGTGTTCGATTATGCTTATGCCAACTGCCCGACGCCCATCGACACGACTGATTACAATCCCTGCGATCCGGCACTGGTGGGCCAATTCCAGGCCGACCTGATCGCGCAGGGTTTCAACTGCCTGGTCGGCGCAGGCCCGTTTGTCTGTGTGGAAGATGTGCTGGATTACGCCTTTGCCAACTGCCCAACGCCCATCGACACGACCGATTACAATCCCTGCGATCCTGCGCAAGTGGCACAGGTACAAAGCGACCTGATCGCGCAAGGTTTCGATTGCCTCATCAATGCTGGCCCGTTTGCCTGCATTAACGATGTGTTCGACTATGCTTATGCCAATTGTGTGCCACCGATCGATACCAGCGCCTGCGATCCTATATTGGTAGCACAGGTGCAGGCCGACCTGATTGCACAGGGTTTTGCTTGCCTGGAAGGTGCAGGTCCGTTTATTTGTATTGACGATGTGGTGAATTACGCCTTTGAAAACTGTCCGCCACCCATCGATACCACGGGCGGCGACCAATGCACGCCTGAAGCCGTTCAGCAAACCATCGATGACCTGGTAGCGCAGGGCTACGCTTGTGTGGCAAATGCGGGTCCGTTCTATTGCGTACATGAGGTGGTATGCTACGCCATGGAATACTGCCCACTGGAAGTGGATACCACGTTTGTAGAGATCCCGCAATGCCTGCTGTATTTGCCGGCCAACATCCTGACTTTCCAGCAGTTCCTGCAATACATGGTTCAAAACTGCGATTCCGCTTTTGTGGCTACCATTCCTGCCTGCTGGCTCACAGCGCCCACTTTCGATACGGATGAAGCATTCCTGCAGTGGATTACTGAAAACTGTGGCCTCGACAGCCTGATCGGCGGAGATGCCGGTGTGCTGGCCAATCGTTTCTTCAATACACAAGGCGTTACAGCCACTCGTCAGCCTTCCGGAATGCTGGATCTGCAGGTGAGCCCCAACCCTGCCGGCGCCACGGTTACGGTGGGCCTGAAAAACGGCGCACTCAGCCGCATTGAACTGTACGACCTCGATGGACGCCGCCGCATGATGCAGGAAAATGTATCGGGCAGCCAGACGACGCTCAACCTCAGTCAACTACCGGCCGGCATGTACCTCCTGCGTGTTCAGGACGGCGACAAGGGTATCGCCACCCGCCGTATTGTAAAAGAATAAGGCAACCTGCTAAGGGAAACAATTACCCGTTGTTTTACATAGTTCCGCTGCTTCGTATCATCGAAGCAGCGGATTTTTTTGTTAGGAGGATGCCCTTTTAGCCTTGCTTGCTGTTCCGGCCTCTCTCAAACTGAAGCCCCGTCGCCGCGCTTGGTGTTTTTTTTCAACACCAAGCGCACACGTACAGCACAAAGCCTACTGCTCACTAGTCCTGGCTCTCAACCAAGGATACAATCGGGAAAAAACGAATTGAAAAAATGCTACAATTGCCGGATATTCGTAATATTGTTTGCTTAATCCTGATGATATGCGCTTCGATTTTCAATATAGGTACATCGATCTGTACTTCACGACAGCCACTATACTGAACTGG